>JAJPXG010000164.1:11339-16016 GCA_021205565.1 Lachnospiraceae bacterium
TTTTCACATCTTTTTCATCTTTAATACACATTTTTTTCTACTTTATTCCTGCCTTTTAGATTTCCTGATTGTTATTTTAGACAACAAAAGGCAGCCCGAACCGCCAACTTTCGTGCAAAAATGTCAAATGCACGAAAGCTGCGGTCCGGACTGCGTAAAAATCCGCACGGACGCGTTTTCAGTTGTTTTTACTGGACGAAGTCGTCATCATTGCTCAGCCAGCCGCTGTCAGAGTTTTCGCCGTTATTCTCTCTGTCTTTGTCAGTACCCTCGATCTGGGCGAAGACCTTCGCATACATTCTGCACTGAATATAAGCGGGCACGGTCAGACCAAACAGGATGCAGATGGGAAGTCCCCAGCTGATCAGCAGCATGACCGGGATGGGAAGAAGGAACACGATAATCATCAGCACTGTCCTGATCGGATGAGTCAATCCTACAAGCATGGAGTTTTTCATGGTTATCCGGATGGGATTTAGGTATCGGGACTGCATCACAAAAACCCAGACAAAGCTGATCAGCCAGATGACAGCAATAATAATGACCACGATCTGTATCACACTGTTTAATTCCAGGACACCCTGATTTAAGACATACTGGTCAATTCCCAGTATCAGCAGTATGAGCAGATAAACCAGCCACATCAGCGTGCTCTGCCTGAAGTTTTTCTTAAAAAATCCGAAATAGCTTCTGATGATGTAACCCTCGTCATTTTTATAGAGGCGGTACATCATGAAATGCATGGCTGAAAAGCTGGCTCCGATCGTAATAATCGGAATGGAACACAGAAGAGTCAGTATGTTGACCAGCATCAGATCGAACAGCTTGCTCAGTGCCTTCATCCATTTGCTGTCCATGTTAAAAAAGCCTTCCATTCCTGCTCCCTTCTTCCTTCGTTCCCGACCGGTATGACAGTCATTCCTGCCTTGCTTTCATTATCCGGATTACTCCGGATAGGTCTGATCCAATCCTCTTGCCAGAATATTATTGTAGGCGTTAATCATGTGTTCGTGCGCCAGTTTTTCGGCAAGTTCCTTATCTTTATTTCTGATCGCGTTTAAGATTTCCTCATGCTCCCTGTTGGAGGCAATACCGCGATCCAGATCAGCCAGCGTCTTACGACGGATGCCGATCACGTACTGGTGAAAATCCGTCAGCTGGTGCGCCAGCATCTTACTGCCGCAGGCTTCGTATAAAATATCATGAAACTGATTGTCCAGCGCGGTCAGATGCTCCGTATTGCCCCGATCGGTATGAAATCTTGCCAGATAAATATTCTCCTCCAGGGCGTCGATCTGCTCCTTCGTAATATTGTCGCAGCACCACCTGGCGCACAGGCCCTCGAGAAGAGAACGCATCTCATAAATATCATGCACGTCCTTTCTGGTGATACCAGTCACGTAAGCGCCCTTGTTGGGGATAATCTGGATCAGGCCCTCCAGCTCCAGCTGCCGGAACGCCTCCCGCACCGGCGTGCGGCTGACGCCCATCTCCTCCCCGATTGCTACTTCCTTTAATTCTTCATGTTCCTTGTACTTACCGCTGAGAATATTGTCCCGGATCTGATGAAAGACCCGCCCCCTTAAGGAATTTCTGTCGTTCATATCCCCAGCCGTTTCTCTGTTGGTCACTATCTGCCTCCCACTTGTATTCAGTGATACAGAACCTGTTCCCTGACTATGCGAAGAATAGCCATAAAAATGGCTATTTCCTGTTCCCTCACTGTCCGCATACACTGTATTAACGTATTATAATATAAGCGTGAAATCTTTTCAACGCTTTTTTTCATTCACAAATTACCCTGTTTCCTCATAACATAAAGCATAACCTTGATTTGGAGGTATCCTCATGAGTGATCTGACAAACGGGTGCGGCTGCGGCTCCACCAGCACCTACTCCACCAACACCTGCGGCACCGGCTCCAACAGCTGTCTCTGGATTATCCTTCTGCTGCTCTTCTGCGGCGGCTGCGGGTGCGGCTGTGGAAACGGCACCAGCACCAACAGTCTGTTCGGTACCAACAGCAGCTGCGAATGGATCATTATCCTGCTGCTTTGCTGCGGCTGCCTTGGAAACAACGGCTGCGGCTGCTGATTGATGAGGCGCGGGGCGGCCAGACAGCCGCCCCATTCCCGGATAAAAACGTATATTCCGCCCTTTCTTCTCATAAGATTGTATAAAACCCTTCCGGGATGCGAGGAGATACTGGATGAACGACCTGACCGGACTGCAGGAAAAGCTTGACGCGTTTGATAAACTGCTGCAGGCTCTGATGCCCTTCGTCTCCCCGCCCGCGCAAAGACGTCTCGAACAGCTTCGACAGACGCTTCAGCCGTTTTCACAGCTGCAGGAAATGATGGAGATGCTTAATGTCATGAACGCCATGCAGAATCTGAACTCTGCCTCCGACGAGGAAGAAACGAATCCGGAAGATGCTCACGAAACATAAATCCGCAAAGCATGAACCAGTAAAACATAAGCCCATCCCATAAAAGAAAACAAGACATAATACTCAAAAATAAGCAGAGCTTTTATTGTGACAAGTGCCGCCATAAGGCGACAGAATGGAGATTGATATGGAAAAACCGGCATGGATGCAGGATCCGGCTCTGAAAGAAGTCCCATCAGAAAAGCTGGCGCTTCTCTCAGAGATTTATGAAAAATCAAAAGGGAAAAACCAGAAGGAGCTGATGGCGTACTTTATGCAGATTTCCCGCAGACAGCAGGGTAAAGATGCGCTGACCTTTTCAAAGGAGGAGCTATCTCTGATTTTTAATACAATCAAAAAACACGCCATGCGTGAGGAACAGGAAAAAATCGAGAAAATGCTGGAAAAGAGACTGCACTGAAAAGAGAGACCTCATTTCCGATATAGTGAGCTTTGCAGCAGAAACATCTCCCTGTAGAGGCCGTCCATTTTCCCCATCAGCTCCTCGTGGCTTCCCTCTTCTATCAGCCTGCCCTGGTCGAGCACCAGAATCCTGTCCGCGAAGCGGGTCGTATTCAGCCTGTGCGAAATAAAAATCACAAAATTCTCTGAGGAAGAGCCGGCAATCAGCCGGTTGATTTCGTACTCCGTCAGAGGATCCAGCGCGGCCGTGGGTTCGTCAAGAATCAGCGAGGCGTCCTCCCCTTTCGCGTAGGCCCTCGCGATGGCCAGCTTCTGCTCCTGCCCGCCGGAGAAGACGACGCCGTTTTCGTCGAAGCGCTTTGAGTAGGCAGTTGCAAGCCCCTCGGACAGGCTCTCCACCCTCTCCCGCAGGCCTACCTTATCCAGAATCTGATAAAGCTTCTCTTCATCATGTTCCCTATCAAAGCCGACATTCTCCCCCACGGTGAAGGAATATAAGTTGAAATCCTGAAATACCGGCGCCCAGTGCCGGATATATTCCTCATAGCTATACTCGTAAATGCTTTTCCCGTCAAGCAGGATGTCCCCCTGTGTCACCTGATCCAGCCGAAGGAGCAGTCTGACCAGCGTGCTCTTCCCCGCGCCGTTCTCTCCTACTATCGCGATCGTCTCATCGGTCTTCATACGAAATGAAACATGGCTCAGCGCTTCTTCCTCGCGGTTCTGATAGCGAAAGCTCACATCCTGAAATTCGATCTCATGTACCCTGTTCGGCAGCGGAAGCGTCCCGGTATCATTTGTCTGCGGCAAATTCATATACTGCGAATAATCCTCATAATAATGGGCCGCTCTGCGGATATAGGACAAGGCATCGGAGATCTGAAATAAGCCGTAAGTCATTTCCTGCGCCGCGCCGGTAAAAACCAGGAAGCTGGAGATCGGAAGGCTCCCGGAAAGATACCGTCCCATGGCGATCAGAAATACGATGAGCGTTCTGATGAATGAGAGCGCCGCCGTAATGGTCGATTCCACAAAGTCTGTATCTGCTTTTTCCTTTTTAAGAGCTACCATTTTCCCCGTAAGCATGCCGCGTTTTTGCAGTAAAAAGGATCTGGAGCTGTTAAAAATCATATCCCGCATCGCCTTCTGGTCGAAAAGAATATCGTCCACGTACCGCCGCTTGGGACCAAGGCGTGAAATCTCTTTGTCTGTCGCGTATTCTTTTTTGCTGACCCACAATACATTTACCAGATATTCCAGAACAACCGTGATGACCACCGCAGCCGCTGCCAGAATATGTACGGAGGTAAAAACCAGAAATGTGACAAGCAGGGTAATGATTTTGCTGAATATCACGTTAAAAAGCATGTGATGGACATCGTCTACATTCCAGATGCTGTCCCGCGCCACATAAAACGCCTGCATATTTTCGCTCTGCTCGGTCTGCGCATAATCAATGTCCATTTCCTTGCGGTTGAGTCCCCACAGCAAAGAATCGACGACCTTACTTGCGCGAATGGAATTGTCCCATTTAAGCTGCTCCAAAATCACACCCAGTAATACCAGCACCACATTGACGCCCGCCGCGGCAAGCAGCGCTCTGTTCGTTCCCCTCTCAGATACAATCAGGCTTAAGATCGCCGCCGGCAGGAAAATATTTGCCATCGACCGCGCCTCCCTGATCAGACCAATCAGGATATCCTTTATAATAACTGTTTTATCCTGGTGCATCGTCTGACCGATCAGATGAATGCACATTTTAAAGCACTTTTTCATACCTGTCTCTTTACTCATGACTGCCCCTCATACACTTTCATGGAATGTAT
>JAJPXG010000093.1:0-533 GCA_021205565.1 Lachnospiraceae bacterium
GCCCGAAAAACCTAAGCGTCCAAGAGGACGTCCAAGGAAAAATCCTCAGTCTGCCGGGACTATATAGTCCGGCAGATTGGGAAACTTATAATTAAATAAGTTATCAGGATTTCACCTCCCAAAAAAAGCGGGTCAGTCAGTACTGATCCGCCTTTTTTGATTATCATGATTGAAAATATACTGCATGGCTTCTGTATCCGCAGATAACACACATTGATCGGCAGCTCTTAGCCTGTCAACAGCACCTATGAGACCTCCCCTGCAAACTCCACATCCACCACTCCGACAGAGCAGCTGACTGTCAGCGTGTTTGCGCCTCCATGCCGTATCGTCTCCGAGGCCGTCAGCCCACTGTAGGATTCTCCCGCCACGGTCACACTACCGGCAGCGCAGGTAATCTCACAATCATAGCTTTCATACGGCTGCTCCAGGGAAAGCGACAGATTACCCGCCGTCACCTCAGCCGCCACTTCGGTAGACAGATCGCCGGTAAGCGACATGCTGCCGGCAGACATAGTAAGTAAAGTGGATTC
>JAJPXG010000093.1:543-14489 GCA_021205565.1 Lachnospiraceae bacterium
CTGTAACCGTCAGATTCTGTCCCATAACGCTTCCAGCCAGCATCGTGACCGTAAACTGTCCGGCGCTCAGACCGTCCATACTTACGGCTCCGGCATTCAGCGTTACCTCCAGCGCATTTACCGTCAGATTCTGGAGCGCCGCGTTTCCCGCCAGAACCTCCAGCTCCATACCTCCCCCGGCCTGTGCAAAATCCGACGGCAGAAGGATGGTCACCTGCGGCAGAACGCTTTCCCCCTGTACTGCGCTCTGCGCGGACAGAGTTCCTTCTATTATAATATAGAGGATCTCCTCCTCCACATACGCCTGATATCTCGAAACCTCCTCCGTCTCTGCATGCAGCGTGTTTTCAGACGCCATACCGACCACCAGATTCACCTGCGAAATCTGCAGGCAGACCGAAGTAAAACTGTCCCCTTCATAGGAAAGGCTGACGGCCTGATTCTCCAGGACTCCCTCATCCTCGCGAAAGAGCGTCGTATCCTCGATCTCATAAAACGGCTCCGCGTCAATGCTGATTTCCTTTTCCCCTGTATTCAGATGAATGGACTGAAGCAGATCACTTATAATGGGAATCTGCGTATCGGAATCTGTCACCACTTCCCTGACCAGTGAAAAACCCACCACGCAGATCGCGGCCGCCAGAAAAATTTTCAATATTTTTCCCATATTACCCCTTTTACAGAAAATGTAAACTTTTACCTGACCCTACTATAATGCCCTTGTGCATTCAGGTCAATGAGGATTTCCCTTAAAATCTCTTAATTTTTTCTGAATGACAGAGTTGTCGGATAAAATAATTCCTGTTTTATTCATTTTTTCGGCGTCAGTTTGGGTGTCAGACTTTGGAGACACAAATGAATTTTTCCACACTATCCACAAAGTTATCCACATCATTTTCTGAAAACTTTTCTGTCAGCTTCATATGACAGGCGTGTCAACATCCTGATATACTGCGAATCTGTCATGGCAGATGCATCGTGAAGCTTTACTCCTCGCAAATATTCCTCCGCACAGATGTTTTCTTCTGGCAGGTGTTTCTCCGTCTTTTGTATTGCCATGACCATTAAAAATATGTATAATAATCACGAAAATTATCACATACTTTTATGAAAAGAGGTAACTTCACATGAAAAGAATTTCCACCGAAAATGCACCGGCCGCCATCGGCCCCTATTCCCAGGCCTACATCACCGGCGACCTGCTGTTTACTTCCGGCCAGGTACCGCTTGATCCCAAAACCGGTGCCGTCGTCGGCACCACGATTGAAGAGCAGGCAGAGCAGGTCATGAAAAACCTCGGCGCGCTCCTTGACGCCGCAGGCAGTTCCTATGAAAAGACCGTCAAGACAACCTGTTTTCTGGCCGACATGGGCGACTTCGCAGCCTTTAATGAGGTCTATGCCAGGTACTTTACCGAGAAACCGGCGCGCTCCTGCGTTGCGGTGAAGACACTGCCGAAGAATGTGCTCTGCGAAGTGGAGCTGATTGCAGAGGTATAATTTCGTGAGTGCACCTTCCAAAGGGGCAGCCTGCGTAAACGAGTCAGCGCGCCCTTTGCGAGTCACAGCACCCACAGCAGCAAAAGAACCGGTCGATTCGCTTACGCGGATTGACCGGTTCTTTTTATTTACATAGTCCCTAAGTCCGTACCTCCTGCCTGTACGCCAGCTCCCGGCGCCGCTTCATTCCATTGCAGCCTACAGCCGCATGGTCAGGCTGATCCGTTTTTTCTGCATGTCGACGCTGAGCACCTTCACATCCACAACATCGCCGACGCTTACCACCTCCAGCGGGTGCTTTACAAACTTTTTGTCAGTGAGCTGCGAAATATGCACCAGACCGTCTTGGTGAACGCCGATGTCCACGAACACGCCGAAGTCAATGACATTGCGGACCGTTCCCTTTAAAATCATGCCCTCTTTTAAGTCCTTCATTTCCAGGACGTCGGTGCGAAGAATCGGCAGCGGCATATCCTCGCGCGGGTCGCGGCCCGGGCTGCACAGCTCTTTGACGATGTCGCGCAACGTAGGCTCTCCGACTCCGAGCTTCTGTGACATCTCCTTATAATCCCTGATCAGAATCGAGCCTGCGCCCTGCGCGACAAAGTCTTTTTTGGTCATGCCCAGGGTCTGCAAAAGCTTCTCCGCCGCCTCGTAACTCTCCGGATGAATCCCGGTCGCATCGAGTGGTTCCGTACCGCCGGTGATACGCATGAAGCCAGCGCACTGCTCAAACGCCTTCGGCCCGAGCTTCGGCACCTTCAAAAGCTCCCGGCGGTTTTGAAAACGGCCGTGCTCCTCCCTGTAGGCGACAATATTCGCAGCAATGGTCTTCGTGATACCGGAAATATGCTCCATCAGCGGCGCAGAAGCCGTATTCAAATCGACGCCGACCCGGTTGACGCAGTCCTCCACCACACCATCCAGAGCTTCCCCCAGCTTTTTCTGATTCATATCATGCTGATACTGTCCGACGCCGATGGACTTCGGATCGATTTTGACTAATTCCGCTAACGGATCCTGCACGCGGCGGGCGATAGAGGCGGCGCTGCGCTGTCCAACGTCAAACTGTGGGAACTCCTCCGTCGCCAGAGCGCTCGCAGAATACACCGAGGCGCCCGCTTCATTGGTGATCACATAGGCCACCTTCTGCGGGATTTCCTTTAATATTTCCACGATAATCTGCTCAGATTCCCTGGACGCGGTACCATTTCCCACGGAAATCAGAGTAACGCCATATTTCGCGATCAGCTTTTTCGCCGTATCCTTGGCCGCACGGATTTTGTATTCGTTGGTCGGAGCGGTCGGATAAACGACAGCTGTGTCAAGTACCTTGCCCGTCGCGTCCACCACCGCCAGCTTACAGCCAGTGCGGAAGGCCGGATCCCAGCCTAAGACCACCTGCCCGGCAATCGGCGGCTGCATTAAAAGCTGCTCTAAATTTTTGCCAAAAACAGAAATAGCGCCGTCCTCCGCTTTTTCCGTTAAGAAGGAGCGGATTTCCCGCTCAATCGCAGGTTTAATCAGGCGGCTGTACGCGTCCTGCACAGTAGTCTTCAGCACCGGCGTCGTGTATGGGTTCTCCCGCACAATCACCCGTCTTTCCAAATACTGCAGGATTCGTTCCTCAGGCGCCTCAATGCTGACCGTCAGAAACTTTTCCTTTTCCCCGCGGTTTAAGGCGAGAATCCGGTGCCCGGCAATCTTGGAGACCGGCTCCGTGAAATGATAATACATCTCATAGACCGACTGCGCTTTTTCATCCTTCGCCTCGCTGACAATCAGCCCCTCGCGCATGGTCAGATCCCGGATACGCGTGCGATAGTCCGCCTCATCTGAAATCATCTCCGCCAGAATGTCGCAGGCACCGGCAATGGCTTCCTCCGCGGTCAGTACACCCTTTTCCTCCGAAAGGAAAGTCTTCGCCTCCGTTTCCAGCGGCTGATTTACCATCTGCAGCAAAATCAGGTTGGCGAACGGTTCCAGACCCTTCTCCTTCGCAATGGTCGCGCGGGTACGGCGCTTCGGCCGGTAGGGCCGGTACAAGTCCTCAACCGCCACCAGGGTCTGTGCTTCCTCAATCTGCTTTTTTAACTCCGGTGTCAGCTTTCCCTGCTCTTCAATGATGGAAAGTACCTGCTGTTTTTTCTCCTCCAGACTGCGCAGATAAGTAAGCCGCTCTGCCAATTTGCGTAGCACCTCGTCGTTTAAGGAGCCGGTGGCTTCCTTGCGGTATCGGGCAATGAAGGGGATGGTATTTCCCTCATCGATCAGTTTCACCGCGGCCTCTGCCTGCGATGTGCGGATTTCCAGTTCCTGTGCAAGTGTTTTTATAATGTCCATATGTTAAATTCCTGTCTCACTTCCGCTGCCATTCCGTCCTGAAATGACTTTTCAATTATTTTCTGTAATTACGCTATGATGTATGGCTGCCCTATACTGGCTCCACGATGATCCATTCAACCTCATCCAAATCAGGTCAATCTCAAACTCCAATACTGCAGTTGACCCTGAATGACTTATTCTCCCTGATTTTACGCTCCGATATGTCGGTTGACCTCCAACTTATCCAGGATTCCGTTAGCGGTGACTCCCGGATGGGTGACGTAAATCCTGCAGATTTCATCTACAAAAGAAGGCTCCATGTTCAGCTCGCCCGCAATCCGCGGAATGTTCTTGCCTCTCTTCATGCCCCGGAGGATTTTCTCAATCAGATGCAGGAGCTCTCCGGAGGATAATTCCAGGGGGTCAATCGCATTCTCCCGTCCTGATGTATCCTCAGTCGCAACCGGTGTGCATTCTTTTTCCCCTGCACTGGCCGTTATATCCTCAGCTATGCCCACAGCTGCATTCGCCAGATTTTCCTTCCCTGTTTCCACAGACTGTTTCACCGGTTCCTCCAGCGCAATTTTTTCCACCCGCCAGGTTTTTCCATCAATATATAAGACTGCCATGGTCAGCTCCAGGCGAAACCGCCTGCGCCCGCAGCCGCCCGGATTTAAGAAAAGCCTGCCATCCATTGTCTCCGCCTGAAACTTATGCGTATGTCCGCAAATCACAATATCGCAGTCATCCGGGATCACAGTCTTTTTCCTGTCGTGCACCACAAAAATGCGTACCTGCTCAAAAGCAAATTCCAATGTTTCCGGAAGCTCCTTCGCCCAGGCTCCGTCCGCGTTGCCGCGCACCAGATAAAACCCGGCGTCTTTTTGCAGATTTGCCCTGATCTGCTCCACGATATCCGGATTGCAGACGTCACCGGCATGAATGACCGCGTCCGCCATGCGAATCTGTTTGAGGACTTCCTCCCGCAGCACATCGTGTGTATCCGAAATCACTGCAATTTGCATCACGCTGTTCCTTCCCACAGCACAACGCTCCCCTGCTCCAGCGTCTTTTTCACATCAATCAGTCTCTGGTTCTCCGAGCCGCGGAACAGCAGGGAGATATTTTTCCGCTCCTGTTTGAATTCCCCGTCCACCAGCACGTCGATCAGGGAAAGCATCTCATCCGTCGCCTCGCACCGCGCCCGTCCGGTGCCCGCAGCCCAGCCTGCCAGCTCCTCCAGCTCATAGCCGCTGTAGGCCCAGATCGTCTTTTGCGGCAGCTTTGCCCGTACCGCCTTAAGAAAAGGCAGAAGCGCCCGCTGATTATCCGGCTCAAAGGGCTCGCCTCCAAGCAAAGTCAGACCCGCAATATAATCCGGCGCAAGTGCCTCTGACAACTCCCGCTCCGTATCCTCTGTGAAAGGCTGTCCATAGTCGAAATTCCAGGTTTCCGGCTGAAAACAGCCCGGACAGTGGTGCGTGCAGCCGGACACAAAAAGCGAGACACGCACGCCTGGACCGTCGGCGATATCCGTTTTTTTGATGTTGCAATAATTCATAATTTCAGCCTTTCTCCTATCATTTCATATATGTACTTATTCCCCATAGAACCCATTGTCACTTACAACAGACCATCTGCTGAACATTTCCAAATAATGGATTTTTATAAATTTTCTTATCTCATTTATCTCGTGATCCGTTAGTACACCTCTGTTTTCAACAGTTGTTTCCCCATCAGCCTTAACAAAAAATTTGGCAGATCCCTGTTGCGTCAGTTTTTTATCGCTTGCATGAACGTGCATAGCCTCAATTATGCAAGCCGTAGTAAAATACAGATAATATCCACATACTTTATACTGATAATATTTCGGCCCCCTGCACCTCCATAAATTCACGATTTTCAACATAGTATCTGGTTACGATTGTTAATTCTATGTCTGGCATACTTGCCTCCAGGACCTCTCCATCTATAGTCAATACTGCCGCCCTGCTGGTATTATTTAGATTCAGGACGCGAATTTTATCACCAGTCCTGGTAAATGCGTAGCCTGAAATAATCATGTCAGCTTCATCCGCTACTTTTTGAATATCATTCATATTGAACCCTCACTTTCTGAATCGGTGCTAAAAACTCATCCACATTAATATACAGATCCTCCAATATCGGAATCAAGTCAATATAATCTTCCATTTCCGGAACAGTTTCATACTTTGCCATTACAACAATATAACCCGCATCCCATTCCAAAATCTCTGTGTATCGCTCCAAATGGCGAGAAGTTCTGAAGCGTATTGTCTGATCTCGAAATGAAAAATAAGTATATTCCTTATTACTACTTAATATGGCACATTCCATTTTTATTCTCCTCCTGTCAGGACTACCTCTTCTGCCATTCGTTTCTGATTATTATACCTTGCATTTTCATAAACCGCAATATTTTTAACTCAGTTCCTGGAAAGGTTTCACAATAGCGCCATCCACCACAAGCACCATCGGCGGCACCGCGTTCTCTGCATCAAAATCCCCGCATTCCACTGCTCTCTTCATAAATATCATGGGAATGGAATACCAGACATACTGCCTGAAGCCGGCCACTCTTCCCTCCAGATGCCTGGGAATTTTGATTTTCATCTTCGACAGATATTCCGGCAGGCGCTCCTCAAAAAACTGCGCCATCTTCTGCGTTTGTTCCAGACAAATCCGCTCAAGGGCAGCATATTCCTCCGAACTTAACAGCGGCAGCGCGACCTCTGGCCTTTTCTGATTCCCTGACAGGACGCCGCACGCGATCAGATGCGGAATATTTAACAGAAGCATGGCGTCCAGCCCTGTATCCTCGATGGAAAGCCCCGTCTGAATTACATACAGCAGCTTCGCAAGGTCACCGTCGCTCATGGTAACCGGGCCACGGCTGTATTTGTTTAAATCCGGCTGCGTGTCATAAATGTGAAGTTCCAGGCGATTTGCCCCCAGAACATGCTCCCAGCTCACTCTGCGATCCCCTGCGTAGCTGTATTTCGCAACACGATACTGTTCAAAATCAAACTGCAGCGGGTATCTGTGCCCGGACGCGATCCAGTTTCCACCGTCCGGCCGGACCGGATACACTTCCTGAAATGGAACTATTTTGCTGACGGCCTGATATAACGCGTCAGAAAACAGGTGAAGAATGAAATAATACTCCAGCTTCTTTCTCTTTTCCTGCGTGAGTCTGATTACACAAGTTTCCCCGCAAATTAACTCCAGGAATTCTCTGACAAGAGCCAGCAATTCCGGATAAAAAGCCTGCGTCAGTTCTATCTGCACATCCAGACACCGTTCCTGTTCTTCCGGTGCTGTGATCATGAAATCCGTCACATACCGGTTTCCGATCCTTCTCATCAGCTGGGAAGCCGTCAGATCCTCAAGCGCTCTTTCAATATAGGCAGTGGGAATTCCGAGCGCTCTGGCAATCTCCACACTCGTCCGCGACTCCCAATAAGCAGCTATCAGAATATTCTGCTTCATCAGATCGTCCTCAACAAGCGAGCCTGGCTCGCCCTTCAGCCCCTCTCGCCCATTGCAGCTCACCTCAAGCCGCTCCGGCTCATAACTTAAGTTTTCATAATGTTCCATCGAATCAAATCCTTTCTTCATCTGCTCTCTGCCGACAGACAGACGGGATACCACGGTTCCTTTCGGGATACCGAGCTCTAAGGCAATCTTGTCCACCTTTTCCCCATACAGATAATGCCGTACGATTACCTCGCGGTATTTTCCTGCAAGATACGCCACTTCTCTGCGCACCTCATCCGCGTTCGGCCGCCCCTCATCCTGCGGTTCATAATAGGGCTCCACCTCCCCGGATACGAGATCAATACTGATGGTCGGCAGGTGATACTTTCTCCGCAGCATATCGTAATACTTATTGTTTAACACTGCCGACATCCACTGTCTGACACTTGCGATCTCACCAGAACAGGTCAGGGCCGCGAGCAGCACCTCCTGCGTCAGATCCTCCGCGTCCTGCAGATGGCCGCATTTTTGCAGGGCCGCGCGAAATAAGTATTCCGTATACTTTTGTATTTTTGTGTATTGCAATGCGCACCTCCTTGAATGCTTTCACCTGTAAGTCGCGGATTTTGGAATTTGATTCGATGGATTTTGAGAAATTTTTTCCTGATAGAATTCTTTATGGCTGAGTATACCTGGAAACAACCTTTAAAGCAACCTGCCAGATCTTAAAAATTTTAAATTGGCACATGGAAAACTTCAAATTTCCCGTCAAAAAAAATCAAGTATAAATTAGTAAATCGTAATTGACTAAAAATGTGAGACATGGTATAGTAAGACCAGGATAGTGTTGCAATGAAAGCCGGAGGCAAACATATGTTTATTGGCAGAAAACGGGAACTGGAAGCCCTGAACCGATTATACCGCTCTGAGAAATTTGAATTCGCAGTCATTTACGGCCGCCGCCGCGTAGGAAAGACCGCACTGATTAATCAGTTTATCCTGGATAAAAAGGCCATTTATTTCATGGGCGTGGAAAGCAACGACCGGCAAAATCTGGAAAATCTCAGCAAAAATATCATGGAATACAGCGTAAATACACCGCTTGAAACCTCATTTTCCTCCTTTCAGGCTGCGCTGGAGTATGTATTCAGACTGGCCGAAAAGGAACGGTTGATTCTGGTGATTGACGAGTACCCTTATGTGGCCAGGGCCTCCAAAAGTCTCGCGTCCACTCTCCAGCTTCTTATAGATCAGTATAAAGATTCCTCAAAACTGATGCTGATTCTCTGCGGCTCTTCCATGTCCTATATGGAGGATCATGTATTGGCCTACAAGGCACCGCTTTATGGCAGACGAACGGCGCAGATGAAGATTCTGCCGTTTGATTTCGAGGACGCCTGCCGCTGTTTTGAGCATTTTTCCGATGAGGATCTGGCGCTGATTTACGGTATTGTAGGAGGAACACCACAATATCTGATGCAAATGAATGACAACATAAGTGTGGAGGAAAACATCAAAAATACATTTTTAAACCCAACCTCCTTTCTTTTTGAGGAACCGGAAAATCTCTTAAAGCAGGAGGTACGGGAACCGGCACTCTACAATGCAATCATCACTGCGATAGCCGCCGGAGCTTCCCGTATGGCTGAAATCTCCACAAAGATCGGAGAAAGCACCAGCGTCTGCGCCACCTATCTCAACAACCTGATTTCGCTGGGGCTCATACAGAAAGAAACCCCGTACGGAGAAAAGACATCCAGAAAATCTGTGTATCGCATTGCTGACCCCATGTTTCGGTTCTGGTATCGCTTTGTTCCGGCAAACAATTCCATCATTGCCAGAGGCGCTGCCGACCTGGCTTTTAAGAGGATTGAACCCCACCTGCCCGATTATATGGTAAAAGTTTTCGAGGAGATTTGCAGCCAATATCTCTGGAAACTGCTGCTAAACGACGAGTCCCCTGTTGTTTTTTCCGACCTTGGCCGTTGGTGGGGCACAGACCCGGCCACACGAAGCCAGATCGAAATTGACATCATGGGGGTACAGGATCAGGATAACGCCCTTTTTGGTGAGTGCAAGTGGACAAATGAGAAGGTCGACCAGGGTGTTCTGGACACCCTGATGTATCGCAGCGGGCTTTTTCATTATAAGCATACACATATATATTTATTTGCGAAAAGCGGATTTACGAAAGGCTGCGTTGATGAGGCGGCCAGAATGGGGAATGTGACGCTGGTTTCCTACGAGGATATGCTGCAATGTTTTTTATCCACTCCATAAAAAGAACTCTCTGATTGATTGAAAAATAGAATTGATGTTGACGAGGTACGAAAGATCTCCGGCGAGTTCAGTTCGAAAATATGATTTACTTAGCGGATGGTCCCAGTGATATCCCCGCCTTCTCCCTTGTTCATCAAAATGGTGGCGCAACCTTTGCAGTATATCCCAAAGGCGATAATCGCGCAATGCAACAGGTTGAGCAAATAAATACTGATTTACCTCATAAAAAGCCGTTGCTCGAAGACAACTTCTCCTCTTCAGGCAACGGCTGCTATGTTTCAGTTATCTAATTTTTTATTTAGTCTTTCATTTCCTGCGGGAAGTGACTGCGGTATCCACTGTATACCCTGTACTTACCGTGACCCGATTAAGTCTCCATCACCACACGCTCTCCTTCCCCATCGAAAGCCCTGATCTGAAAGGAACAGTCCGAAAAATCCGCCGTCAAGACCGCCTTACATCCCCGCAGCTCCCAGCTGATCGTTAGAAGGTTCCGGCTGCTGCCACCGATCGACGCTTCCATCGCTGCATCGAAGCCAAAGGCCGGGAATGTATTGCGGAAGCGCAGCATTTCCAGCTGTTTTGTCACCACGGGCAGCCGCATTTTCTCCCTGATCTGCTCCGCAGTCAGGTTGGTGCGGTTGATCTCCTTGTGCCCGCCCGCGCCGGCCCGCTCCACCGCTTCATGGTCATTTTTGCCGGCAAAGATGTCCAGATACCAGATCTGTGGTTTCCCAGGCATGAACAGCTGCAGGGCTCTGGCGAGCAGCATTTTATCATCATTCTCCCCCAGGGCGCTGTAGTAGGTAGCGTTGACCTGGTAGTAAACGTTTTTCTGGCCGTGGAGGTTTTTCACGTAGCCGCCGCGGCATACCACAGTGTTAATCAGACTCTGTATCCGCTCCTCAGGCAACAGCCCTTTTAAATCCAAAAGTGGGATTCCGTCATGGCAGCCCAGCATGCTGACTGTCCGGATTTTTTCAGAATACACTTCCTTCGCCCAGCGAATCAACACCTCTGCGCTTTTTTGTTCAAACGCGTCCAATATCAGTCCAGGCATAAAAAAGTCGTAGGTCATATAGCCTTTATCTGCCAGCACCTGATAGATTTTCTCCTCATAGCCCGCGTGAATCTCGGGAAGCAAAGTAAGCCCGTACCTGTCCGCGATCTTCTGCACACGCGTGAGAACCTCCCATGTACCCGGCTCATTCAGGAAATTTTTGGCTCCAGGCCGCTTGTCCGCGTAGGCAAAGGCATCCAGCCTTACAATCTTCGCCCCGTATCCGGCCAGCTTTTTTAAGGTATCCTCATAAAACTCCCACACCAGCGGAGAGTTGACATTTAAATCCATCTGGCCCAAAAAACTGCCGTCCGGCCTGATTTCCTGATAAAAGGTATTCCAGTAGGGAACCTTCCTGCCGTCCGGAAATGGTACCATTAAAAGCGGCAGTCCCGGCTTTCTGAAAAACATGTCTTTCAGCAGCTCATGACGCGGGTAAATATACCCTTCCGGCGTCAGATCTCCGCAACCATCCCAGAAGCGGTTCCAGTCAATGAAAAAATCCCGGTACTGAGATTTCTCTCCATTCTGTAATAAATCCTGAAACTGCGGTGAATTCACCGAGGCATGATTTAAGATAAAATCCAGCTTCAGGTCAATCCCCAGGCGTTTGATCTCCTCTAGATCCTGTCGTCCGGCATACTCCTCATTCAGGCCATAATCGATCACTGAAAAACCGCGGTCCAGATCCGAGTGATAGAGACTCGGCAGAATATAAAAGGACTGAAAGGCAGTCAGCCACTCCTGAGATTTTAAAAGCTTTGCGATATCAGCCAGCTTCCCGCCCATACTGTCCGGGTAGGCGTTCAGCATGGGGCCGTTGTCTACCAGATCGGAAAAGACGAAATCCACCGTTTTCGCCTGCTCCTTCAGCTGCCCCTGCTCAATCTCCAGCACCATGGCCGTGAAGGGACTGTCAATTCCGCTGTCGCGGTTTCTCTTCATACGGCGCGCCAGTGTTTCCTGCGGCGTACTATCCAGGTAAATGGACAGATCCACGCCCTGAAAGCAGGGACTGTTGGCATGTGTCCACTCCAGCAGCAGAACTGAAACGCCGCGAAAATCCGTTTTCTCATACCAGACCTCCGTTTCCTCGCGCCCCATTTTCTTAAGCCAGATCGTATTCTCTCCGGTGTGGAAGCTGGCAAGGACAGACTCCACCTTCTGAAAATCCAGTTCCCTGGGAGAGCCCAGATACGCTGCCAGTCCCTTTCGGCCCGCGTCCAGATAATTCCAGAACCAGAGGTTCTCCCCTGCATGCACAAAGTCCGCATCCTCGTTCTTTAACTGCCACTGCTGCAAGCTGGTAAAACGCTCCGGTGTATAAACGCCGCCGTCCACCATACCGCGCAAGCCGTATTCCCTGTAAATACGCAGCCGCTCCGCGTCATTGTACTTCGGAAGCCTGTGCGGATAGTCATCGCCCGCCAGCACATAACAACCCATTCCATCCGCTTCCAGCTTCTGCTTTAACAGCGCCGCAATACTCGTTTTTCCCGAACCCGAACCGCCGCTGATACCGACGACGACCCTGCGGTGCGAACTTTTGGCCAGCTTCTCCGATAATGCTCCCTGTATTTGTGCATAAATGTAAGACGCTTTCTGTATTAAAATAGTATTTTGGCTGTATATGCTTTTCTCAGTCATGCTGTAACCCCCTTAATTTACGGATATAAATTGCATTTCATGCGATCCTTCCGCAATATCTTTATTTCCTGCAAAACTCCATCATAAAACTCTGATACTCCCCCATCTGCAGCGGCAGCCCTATCCCCGCCTCCATCAAAGCAGATCCAGAATACACCCTGCCGTCCGCTGTATTCTCATACATTTCTACCGGCAAAAGCCCTTTCATCCTGACATATGAAACCGGCATATTGGCATGCTTTTCCAGCATGATCACACTCAAAAGCACCCGATCCTTTTCTTTGGAAACAAACGCCCAGGCCGCGAACGCTTCCTCATACGGATCGCTCAGACGATAATAGTCCCCGTTTCTGACCAGTTCTTCCACCCTTTTAAACGTCTGAACCTGCTCCTTCACTTCCTCCTTCTCCGCGTCCGTCAGCAGCGCCGGATTCAGTTCAAAGCCGTAGGTTCCCGCCATGGCCGCGACCCCACGGGTTTGAAGGCTTGTCATACGTCCCGTCTGGTGGTTCGGCACAGCCGAGACATGCGCGCCCATCGTACAGGCCGGATAAAAGAAGGATGTGCCATACTGGATGAAAACCCTGTCCGCGGCATCCGTATTATCGCTGCACCAGATCTGCGGCGTATAATATAGCATACCCGCATCAAAGCGTCCGCCGCCTCCGCTGCAGCCCTCAATTAAAAGATCCGGATAACGAGCTGTCAATTTTTCCAGAAAATCATAAAGTCCCAGGACATAATCGTATGTAACCTTTCCCGGCACACGCTGCGCAGAAGCGATGTCCGCAATACTGCGGTTAAAATCCCACTTCAGATATTCAATATTCCCAGAATCCAGCACCTGGCAGACCTGGGCAAATACGGCCTCTCTGACGTCCTCCCTGGAAAAATCCAACACCAGCTGATAGCGCCCTCTGACCGCTTCTCTGCCCGGAAAACATAACGCCCAGTCCGGGTGTGCCCGGTACAGGTCGCTGTCCTCCGAGACCATCTCCGGCTCCATCCAGATTCCGAAGCGCACGCCCTCATCATTGACCCGCTTTACCAGCTCACCCAATGACATCTGAAGCTTTTCCTCATTGGCCCGCCAGTCACCCAGGCCGCTGCAGTCATTGTCCCGCTTTCCAAACCAGCCGTCGTCCATGACCACCATGTCGATGTCCAGTGCCTTCGCCTCCCTGGCCAAATTCACGATCGTCTCCCCTGTGAAGTGAAAATAAGCGCCCTCCCAGCTGTTTAATAATAGCGGCCTGGCCTCCTTCGCATATTTGCCGCGGCAGATATGATTGCGGATACAGTCATGATAATGGCGGGACAGCTCTCCCAGCCCCTGATCAGAATAACACATCATCGTCTCCGGCACCGTAAAGCACTCACCGGACTGAAGCGGATAGCGCAGAAAATCCGTTCCCAGTCCCATCAGCACTCTGGTCTGATCAAACTGATCCTTCTCCGCCTCGCAGCTGAAATTCCCGCTGTACGCAAACAGAAGGCCATAGCATCCGCCCTGCTCCTCCGTGGTATGCTTTCCGGCCAGAATCACCCCCGGGTTATACTGGTGGGAGGAGGTTCCCCGCCTGCTGCCGACAGAAAAACTGCCATGCCCTACCGGCATGCGCTGCACACTCCGTTCC
>JAJPXG010000093.1:14499-56479 GCA_021205565.1 Lachnospiraceae bacterium
GTTCCATGGCATGCCTGCCATAAAAACTAATCAGATCATACTTCCCGTAAAGGAAATCCAGGCAGGCGGACGCCGCTTTCTGTATGATCACAGCGTCCTGCCCCTCGTTAGTAATCACCGCTGCACGGGTAATGATATCCTCCCCCTCAATCACGCCGTACAGCAGTTCCACACAGACGCCGCTCACAGAATCCTTTAACAGAATGGAGAGCGTCTGCGCCTCATCCTCATTGGCAAACGTCGCGGGCAGACCCCGAAGTGCATATTTACCGTTTCTGATTTCATGCGAGCAGTACCGCAGGTCCACGCAGACCGTACCGTCGCCATTTTCTAAAACAAGCGCCGGATTTCTGTAGTCTCCCACCCCCAGCGTCGGATATTCCAAAGGGAGCGTGTCCATGGAATAGGTACGGTCACTGCCCACATCCGCCGGATTTCCGGAAAAAGCCCTGTCATGGAAGGTCAGAAGATAATCCAGGGCACCTTCCGCCTTCTTTCCATAATATAAATGAAGCAGTGCGCCGCGGGCATCCGCCTTCATCTGGTAGGTGGTATGTAAGGTCTGTAATGTAAAAATCCGTTCTTTTTCCTGAAAAATAATTGCCATGTTGTTTTCAATTCCTTTTTATATTTATTTTACCGCGCCATTGACCACGCCGTTTAAAATCTGCTTCTGGCAGATCACATAGAAGATCAGAATCGGGATCAGCGCCAGCAGATAGGAAGCGAAAGCCAGGTTATAATTCGTTCCAAACTGCGACTGGAAATTCAACTGTGCGAGCGGCAGCGTATTTTCATCCGAGCCGGCCATAATCACCAGAGGCGTCATCACGTCATTCCAGACTGACAGAGCTGTCAGAACCGCCACAGTGGCGTGCATGGGCCGCATGATCGGGAAAATAATCGTCCAGTAAGTCCGCCAGGTGGAAGCGCCGTCCACTCTGGCCGCCTCCTCCAGCGCAATCGGGATATTGACCAGATAGCCGGAATACAGCATGATATTCATGGGCATATAGAACACTACATACAATAGCACGACGCCGACCCAGTTGTCCAGCCCCATCTCAGCCGTCTGTTTGGCCAGAGGCATCATCAGAATGGCAAAGGGAACGAACATGCCGCTGACAATAAACAGGTAGACAAAGTTATAGAACCTGCTGCTCTTTTTATTTCTTCCCAGGGCATAGCCCATCAGGGAATGCAGCACCACCGCCAGCACCACCGTGGAAACCGTGATTTTCAGGCTGTTGAAAAGAGAATGCCAGAAATCCGTGATTTCCATCGCCTCCTTAAAATTCTGCAGGCTCCAGGAGGCGGGCAGGGACAGAATCCCGCTGATCGAATTTGTCATTTCCGACGGCTGCTTAAAAGCAATCACCACTGTCATATACAGTGGGAAAATAATGGTCGAGAGGCCCAGTATCAGAACCGTCATGGCGTCCCAGTTGCTTTTATGCCTGATTTTCATTATAACTGCTCCTCCTTACTCGATGTAATCCGCATCTGGGTCACAGAAATGACCACGATGACAATGAAGAATACCACCGCATTGGCGCTCTGGAAGCCGAACTGGCCGCCGGACATACCGTTATTATAAATCAGATACGAAATGGACTCCGTACTCTGCGCCGGACCACCCTGGGTTAATGCCACGATCTGGTCGAAGACCATCAGGAAGTTTTTCACGCACAGCACCATGTTGATGGAGAAAAACGGGATAATTAACGGGAAGGTCAGGTAGCGAAACTGCTTTAATCCAGTCGCGCCGTCTAAGCCGCCCGCCTCATACACATCCTCCGGCACGGTCTGCAGGCCAGAAATATAAATAATGGTATTCATCGCCACAGACTGCCAGGCGCAGACGATCATGATACCAATCCAGGCGGTGCCGGTTCTTGACAAAATACTGGTGCTGAGTGCCTCGCTGCCAATCATACTGCCGAGGGCCGGCAGAATATAAGTAAAGAAATAGTTGAAAATATAGCCGACCACCAGAGAGCCCAAAACATTAGGCAGAAAATATGCGCCCCTGAAAAAGCTCTTCGCCCGGATTTTGCTGTTTAAGCACAGCGCCAGCAGAAGGCTTATCACATTGACTACGATGGTCGTGACAATGGCCAGCTTAAAGGTGAAGAGGTAGCTCTTTCCCACTCTCGCGTCCGAAAACAGGTCGATATAATTGCGCAGCCCCACCCAGTCGTAGCTGCCGTATCCTCTGAAATTGGTAAAGCTGTAAATCACGCCGCGAATCAGCGGGATTGTATTAAAGCAGACAAACAGCGCCAATATCGGGATGGTGATCAGTAAAAAGGTCATTTTTCTATCATTTTTCATTTCAATCCGCTCTCCTTTCCCGCTTACTCCTGCGAGGCCTCATAGTCCTGCACCATGCGGATGATATCCCTGTTGTAACGCTGCCAGTTGGTGTCAAAATCCTTAAGGAAAGCATCCACGTCCTGCTCGATTAAGAAGGTCTGCAGCATGGCGTCCACGGACATTTCCGAAGGATAATAATGATCCTGGAAGTCAGTCATATTGCCGGACGCAATATAATCCGCCATGCCGTCCAGAATAGGCGATAAGGTAAAGTCGCCATTCTTGCAGGGGATGGCAGTCTGATCGTCTATGTACTGCTGGATATTTTCGTTTTCCATAAGGAAATCCAGTACCTCATAGGCCGCTTCCTTATTTTCACAGGCTTCCGTCACACAGAACATCAGGTCAATGCCAGAATTGAGCGTGTTGCCTTCCGCGTTATCATTAGCTGGGAGGACGAAGGAGCCGAGGTTTAAATCCGGATTAACAGACAAAATCTGCGGCGCCGCGTAACTGCCGATCATGTACATAGCGGATTCTCCTCTGGCAAAGGCCGTGCAGGCGTCATTGTAACCGTAGGCAAAGGGGCCGCTCTCACCGTATTGTAAAAGTGTCAGATATTTTTCCGCGGTTTCGCGGTATTCCTCCGCAAATGTGGTCTCCCCGCGATTCACCTGTTTGGTCACATCCGCATCGGACAGGCTCACCGCGATGGCGTTCCAGGGCGCCAGGCAGGTCCAGGTATCCTTATAGCCGAAGTAAAACGGCAAAATTCCTTCACCGGAAATATCCTCACACAGCGCGATTAACTCGTCCCATGTGGTCGGAATTTCCCAGCCATACTTCTCAAACAGATCAACATTATACAGAATACCGGCCGCGTTGGCCACATAAGGAACGCCGTAGGTTCCATCCACCGGCACAAATTCCAGGTTTTCCAGAATCTCCAGATACCCCTCGTTGACGTCCGCAAGACCCTCATAGTCGGATACATCCGCCAGAATACCAGCGTCCACGTAATAGGAATAGTTGATGTCGCCGCCAATCCCGATGATATCCGGGTAATCCTCCCGGATAAAACGGGTCTTTAAAATCGTGTTGGCATCGTTAGGCGAGCTGATTTTTAATTCAATGTCGTCATGCGTCGCGTTGAACTCCTCTTCAAGCGCCTCAAAATAATCCGCCGCCTCGGGCTTATACTGCACGATTTCGATCACGGTTTTCTCACTGTCTGAGCTGCCAGAGCAGCCGGTGAGCAAACCTGAGGCCAGGACAACTCCTGCGGCCACAAGCCCCAGGGATCGCCTCCTGTGTTTACCCCTCTCTGGTTTCATAGCATTTCTCCTTTATTTTTTGATTTCCCGGGATTCAACATGGTTGATAAACGCATTGTAACATGTCATTATGCTTGCAATAAATGGCTTGATATCGGTTGTTTTATGGATTTTTGCCGTTTTTTACTTCTATACTTGAAGTCATGACGCATTTTGGTATATAATGTCCGGACAGGGCAGAGGAAAATGAACAAAAGAGCGACTTTCGCGCTTGCGCGGACAGACGTGATTTTGTTCATTTGACGAGCGAAGCGAACTCGAAAAATCTTTGATTTTTCGAGTCTCTGCCCATTAGGATTCTACTGAGTTGGCATGACTCTAGCAGAATTATTTTCCTGGAGGTGTTAAATGAGCAATCTGATTTTTTCCGTCTTCCCCAGTGAAAACTTCGTGGACCTGGGCCTGTACCAGTTCGGCAGGGAGCAGTGCGACCCCTCCCACTCCTTCGGCCCCGCCGCCAGAAATCACTACCTCTTCCATTACTGCCTCTCCGGCACCGGCACCCTCTACGCCGACAACAGCAGGGGCGAGACCATCACCTACCAGGTCAGAAGCGGTCAGGGCTTCATGATTTTTCCCGGCCAGATCACGACCTATATCGCCGACCGCAATCTTCCCTGGGAATACACGTGGCTGGAATTTGACGGCCTGCGCGCCAAGGAATGCGTGGAGCTGGCAGGTTTAAGTCCGGACAATCCCGTCTTCAAAGCACGCAGCAAGGATACTGCCGAAGCGATGAAAAACGAGATGCTCTACATCGTTGAACACCGGGAGGAATCCCCCTTTCACCTGATCGGTCACCTGTATCTGTTCATCGACTTTTTCATGCGCGCCTCCGGCTCCATGCGCTTTGGCCAGGGCAGCACACTCAGGGATTTCTATGTCAAAGAAGCTCTCACCTACATCGAGCAGAATTTTCAGAACGCAATTACTGTGGAAGAGATCGCCGCGGTCTGCGGCCTGAACCGAAGTTATTTCGGAAAGATATTTCATGAAGCTACGGGAAAGTCCCCGCAGCAGTTTCTCATCTCCTACCGCATGACAAAGGCGGCGGAGCTCTTAAAACTGACAGATATGTCAGTGGCAGACACAGGAAATGCAGTCGGCTATCCAAACCAACTGCATTTCTCCAGAGCTTTTAAATCAGTATATGGGGTCTCCCCCAGGGAGTGGAGGAATAAAAACCGCCTGCGGCGGCAATGAAATTCAGAAAATCCTGCTGCTTGCTCCTGCTTTCACAAAAACCGGAATCTTTCTTCCCTCATATATCACAACCGTCTGATAATCCGAGTCAGCATGGATCACCGCCTCTTTTAAGCTCCCCATCTCCCAGACCATGTCAAGGGAGGCGTTGCCGATCAGACGAAGTCCCCTGACAGAGCCACTCTCCCAGGCCTTTGGCAGAGCTGGCAAAAGCACAACAGAATCAATCCTGCACTGCGCCAGCATATTGCAGATACCGGCGCAGACGCCGAAGTTGCCGTCAATCTGGAAGGGCGGATGCCTGTCAAATAAATTTGGATAGGTTGAGATTTCCAGGAGCTTTAAGATATTCTCATACGCCTTCTCTCCGTCCCAGAGACTCGCCCAGAAATTGATAATCCAGGCCCGGCTCCAGCCGGTGTGACCGCCGCCGTTTGCGAGGCGTCTCTCCAGCGTTTTGCGGGCCGCCGCGGCAAGCTCAGGCGTCTGATCAGGCGTAATCTGCGTCCCCGGATAGAGCGCGAACAAATGCGAGATATGCCTGTGACCAGGAGCCGTCTCCTCATAGTCCTCATTCCACTCCTGAAGCGTCCCATACCTTGAACTGATCTGATCCGGACGGAGTCTCTTCATACAGTTAGAAATATCCGCCATCAGATCTGAAATATTCTCAACTCCCTCAATCCGATACTCTGCCGAATTCTGATAGCCCGCTGAAGTCTGCCCATAATCTCCCGGTATCTGTTCCTGGCCATCCGATACCTGCCTCTGTGCATCCAGCACCTGACCCTGCTCCTTCAAAATCTCCCACGCCACCAGGACATCGCCGAACAACTCCCGCAGAATCTGGTTGTCCATGGACGCTCCAATGCAGACGCAGGCGCTTTCTCCATCCGGCAGCCGATAGGAATTCTCCGGCGACACGGACGGATTGGTCGCCAGATAGCCGCCTTCTTCCGTCAGAAAATCCACGAAAAACAGCGCTGCCTCCGCCATCACTGGAAATGCTTTTTTCAAAAATCCTAAATCCCGCGTATACTGATAATGTGTCCACAGATGCGTACACAACCAGGCCGCGCCCATCACCCAGTACGAACCCGGATGCCAGATATCCTGAGGCGCAGTATCCGCGTGGATATCTGTATTATGATGACAGACAAAGCCGCGGCAGCCGTACATTTCGCGCGCGGTTTTACGCCCATTCTCCCGCATCCTGAAAATCAGGTCAAAGAGCGGTTCATGACAATCGCTTAAGTTACATGGCTCTGCCATCCAGTAATTCATTTCCGTATTGATATTGACCGTATATTTACTGTCCCATGGCGGATTCATGGAGGCGTTCCACAGCCCCTGCAGGGTGGCCGGCAGGCCGCCGGGCCGCGAACAGGAAATCATAAGATAGCGGCCGTAATCCATTAACAGACGGTCCAGCCCCGGATCCGTCCGGCCCTCCTTCACGGCTGCAAGGCGTAAATCCGTGGGCTCATCCTCATATCTCTCCTCGCCCTTAAGGGAAAACACAAACCGATCATACAGGGCACGGTAATCCGTCTCATGCTCTGTTAACAGAGTCTCCCAGCCCTTCTCCATCGCGCTGTTCAGTCGTTTCTGCAGTTTATCCTGCACAAAGCTCTGCACTCTTACCTGATATGACGTTTCCTCCTTCATTGAGAAGGTCCATTGCACCGGATTCGCCCTGCCCTTCTCACCGATCTCAGAGGCATCCGGCACCGTCAGGAATGCCGTTATCTCATCTTCAGCATAATGCCAGGTTGTATCCGCCGTGAAATACAGGACTGCCTCCGAAGCATCCCTGATACAAAGGGTCTCTCCCACCACCTCTACATTGCCGTCCTTCACCGAGGCGCGAAGCGCCATCGCGTATTCGCTGCCGCCTCTTCCCAGATTCCCGTGCAGATAAATTCCGTCGTCACAGAATTTTCCGACTCCGTCAAAATTTTTCCCTCTGGTCAGTCTCACATAAAAGTTCAGCAGATCCGGTCCTTCGGCACAAAAACGCATGACCATGCAGTCCGCCGGCTTTGAAATCAAGATCTCCCGCTGATAATGGGTCATACCGCTTTGAAACTCTGTCCGGCACATTGCGTCATACAGAGATAGGCTTCTCTCGTACGCTTCCACACCCTCCGCATCAAAATCCTTTTTGAAACGGCCGATCGTATCCACACACTTTCCACCGATGCCGTCAAAATAAAACTGCAGCTCGCCCAGCGTCTGGTACGGATGCATGCTGTCCGGGCAGCCTGCAAATGTCAGGTCCATCAGCGTTGCCGCCTCTCCCGGCTTTCCCTCGCGCAGAAGCTGCCTCACACGCGACAGCGCTTCCTTCGCGGCAGGATTACGCCGGTTCACGGAACCGCCATACCACATACTCTCCTCATTGACCTGAATGAGCTCTCTGTCCGTGCCGCCGTATATCATGGCGCCCAGCCTGCCGTTCCCCAACGGAAGCGCTTCCTCCCACTCCTTTGCCGGCTGTCTGTACCATAATCTGCTCATCTGCTTTCTCCAATCTTCATATTCTCACATGCTCGCACCCCGCACAGCCATCAAAATATGATATAAACGACCAAAGGGTTATACCATGGATTGCTTCGCACAAACTTAACCCGTACTTTATTCTTTCCATAAGGAACAATTCTTTCCGAAAAAGAAATCCTGAGCCGAATATCTTTCCTTATGCTGCGCCCAGCAGCAGCCCGATCAGCCGTACCACAAACGCAGCCAGCCAGGCAATCACGCACTGTTCCAATACCACGCCGACGGCCCATTTGCCGCCCAGCTCACGCCTGATAGAGGCAATCGCCGCTACACAGGGGGTGTAGAGCAAACTGAAGACCAGCATCGTCGCGGCCTCAAGAGGCGTTAAGTTCGCGGCAACTTCACCTGCGAAAAGCAGCTCCATCGTGGAAACCACACTCTCCTTGGCCATAAAGCCGCTGATTAAGGAGGTGCAGATTCGCCAGTCACCCAGTCCCAGCGGTTTAAAAAGCGGCGCCAAAACTCCGGCCACAGAAGCCAGAATGCTCTCCTGCGAGTCCGTCACCACATTAAGCCTTAAGTCAAAGGTCTGTAAAAACCAGATCACAATCGTGGCTAAAAGAATGATCGTAAAGGCCCGATACAGGAAATCCTTCGCCTTTTCCCACAAAAGCTGTAAAACATTTCTGGCAGAAGGCAGCCGGTAGTTGGGCAGCTCCAGCACGAACGGCACCGCCTCGCCGTGAAAGAGCGTTTTCTTGAAAATAAAAGCCGCGAGAATGCCCACTGCAATCCCCAGAAAATACAGACCGGCCACAATCAGCCCGCTGTATTTCGGGAAGAAGATATTGACAAAAAACATATAGATGGGCAGCTTCGCCGTACAGCTCATGAATGGGGTGAGCAAAATCGTCATCCGCCGATCGCGCTCGCTGGGCAGCGTCCTGGTCGCCATGACAGCCGGAACCGTGCAGCCGAAGCCAATCAGCATTGGCACAATACTGCGGCCGGAGAGGCCGACTTTGCGCAGCAGACTGTCCATGAAAAAGGCCACCCTCGCGATATAACCACTGTCCTCCAGTAAAGACAGGAAGAAAAACAAACAGACAATGATCGGGAGGAAGCTTAACACGCTGCCAATGCCCGCGAAAATACCGTCATTGATCAGCGAACACAGCACCGGGTGGACATTCGCCGCGGTAAGGGCCGTCTCCACCACACCGGAAAGCGCGTCGATCCCCGTCTCCAAAAGCCCCTGCAAAAAGGCGCCGATCACATTGAATGTCAGGAAAAATACCAGAAGCATGATGCCGACAAAGCAGGGAATGGCCGTATATTTGCCGGTGAGAATCCGGTCGATTCTCTCACTGCGCAGGCGTTCCTTACTCTCCTTCGGCTTTTGCACCGTCTGGGCACACAGCTTCTGAATAAAGGAAAAGCGCATGTCGGCGATGGCGGCGGTGCGGTCTAAGCCTCTCTCCTCCTCCATCTGGACGAGGATGTGCTCTACCATTTCCTTCTCATTCTCCGTCAGGTTCAGCTGCTCTAAAATCAGCTGATCGCCCTCCGCCACCTTGGTTGCGGCAAAGCGTAAGGGGATACCTGCCTCCTGCGCGTGATCCTCGATTAAATGCATAATACCGTGCAGCGCCCGGTGAACAGCGCCGCCGTGGTCGTTTTTGTCGCAGAAATCCTGGCGTTTGGGGCGTTCCTGGTATTTCGCTACATGAAGCAGGTGACTCACCAGCTCATCGATACCCTCATTTTTGGCCGCGGAGATCGGTACCACCGGGATACCCAAAATCTCCTCCATCTCATTGATCAGGATGGAGCCGCCGTTCTCACGCACCTCATCCATCATATTTAAAGCCAGAACCATCGGCGTATCCAGCTCCATCAGCTGCATGGTCAGGTACAGATTGCGCTCAATATTCGTTGCGTCGACGATGTTGATGATGCCGTGCGGATGTTCATTTAATATAAAATTTCTCGACACCAGCTCCTCGCCGGAGTAGGGCGACATGGAATAAATGCCCGGCAGATCCGTGACCAGTGTATTGTCATGTCCCCGGATGACGCCGTCCTTGCGGTCCACCGTAACACCCGGGAAATTGCCCACATGCTGGTTAGAGCCGGTCATCTGGTTAAATAAAGTCGTCTTGCCGCAGTTCTGGTTGCCGGCAAGGGCGAAGGTCAGTACCGTCCCTTCAGGCAGTGGATTCTCATTTGCCTTATCGTGATATTTGCCGCCCTCGCCGAGGCCAGGGTGGATGCCTTCTTTTTTCAGCCGTGTTTTTATCCCGCTGTTGGCCGCCCGCCCGGCTTCCGCTTTCTTATTCTGTGATTCCGTCACCGGCGTGATTTCAATTTTCTCCGCGTCCGCCACCCTTATCGTCAGCTCATAGCTGTGCACACGGATCTCCAGTGGGTCACCCATCGGCGCAAATTTCACCATAGTCACTTCCACACCCGGAATCAGGCCCATGTCCAGGATGTGCTGCCTGAGCGCGCCTTCCCCGCCGACTGTTTCTATGACAGCACTCTTTCCGATCTCAAGTTCTTTTAAAGTCATGACCTGTTGTCCCTCTTTTCTCTGATGTATAAAAGCGTGCTTGGCCCCTCTTAAAATGTCGCTCTTCACGCAATCACTGCATTTCAGGACATCAGTGGCCAGCCGGTTCGCTGTCTGTAATGACTTTTTCCTCTTCCTTGATTATAATAAAAACCGGCCGGTTTTCAAGTAAGAAACGAAAATCTGGCCGGTTTTTAACGATTTCAAGTAACAAATGATAGGAAACCGCTTTATATCATTCTCCGCAAAACTTCCTCCATCGGCACTACAGAAGAAATGCCGCCCAGTTGCTGTGTGGAAAGACTTGCCGCACAGCAGGCAAACGCCGCGGCATCCCTTAATTCCTCCCCGGTCACCTGAGCCAGCGACTTTTCAAGCTTCAGCAGGCGGCTTAAAGCACTGCCGCCGAAAATATCTCCGGCGCCGGTCGTATCCACCGGTTGAATCCCTGAAGGCGTTTTCACCATTCCTGTATAACCATTCCCGCTGTAATAGCAGCCCTTCGCGCCCAGTGTCACAAACACAACGCTGACCCCAAAATCCCGGTGCAGTCTTACCGCGGACTCCTCGGGCGTTTCCTGCCAGAGGAACTCTGTCTCCTCATCGCTGATTTTCACCACATCCGCCTGCGATAAGCCCCAGAGAATCTGCTTTTTCGCTTCCTCCATGCTCTTCCACAGAGGCTTTCTTAAGTTCGGGTCAAAGCTGATCCACTTTCCCCTTTCCTTCGCGTAGGCAACCGCCTTCTGTGTCGCGGAGCGCACCGGGTCATCCGTCAGGCTTAAGGTTCCGAAATGAAAGTCACGGCAGTCATCGATCAGCTCATAGCGGATCTCCTCCGCTCTCAGCATCGTATCTGCGCCCGGCTTCCTGGCAAAAGCAAAGTGACGGTTTCCGGTCTCATCAATCGTCACAAAAGCCAGGGTGGTAAAAACATCCGGGTCTGTCACAATGCCTTTCGTCTCAATCCCGGCCTGCTCCATCGTGCGAAGAAGCAACTGTCCAAAGGTATCCTCACCCACCTTTCCAATAAAGGCGGTAGAGCAGCCGTACGCATTCAGCGCCGCCAGAAAATTGCCCGGCGCGCCGCCAGGATTGGCCGCCATGGTAGGATACCCCGCCTCGTCCGTCGATTTCGTGGCAAAATCAATCAGTAATTCTCCAATTGCTGTCACATCATACATTGCCGTTTCCTCCAATCAAATATTACATTATCGCGGCAGGAGCCGGAGTTGCTCCGATCCAGCTTCAGCACGGAGGTTAAGGGTTTATAGGTAATCACAGTATAATGCCGGCTTCCCTGCACCCCCGAAACTTCTCGGTCTCTCTGACCGGATTCTGTATCAGCCTGCCGTCCTTCACCCTGAGCTGGCCGCTGCGACACATATCCTGAGGGCTCGTCAGTATCAGCGTCTTTCCGTCCAGCTCAAACATGTCCGGGCACTCCCACATCTTACCGAACTCATTATAACAGCGATCCACCATGGATGCAAGCTTCCAGTGAAAACCATCCTCAGAACGGTACAGTAAAAGAGACCCGCTTTCATCGTCTGAGCGGTTTGCCACAATCGCGGCAGAGTTGCCGTCCTTCTCCCGCCAGATCTTCGGATCACGGAAATCATAGCGGCTGCCGCCCTGCGGGAGATTTTCTTCCGTCAGTACCGGATTGCCTTCATATTTTTCATAATTCAGACCGTCCCCGACCGCCATGCACTGTGTCTGCAGTGTATCCCGCACGCCGTTTTCCTTCACTTTCTCGCGCACGCCCGTATACATCAGGAGCTGGCGCCCGTCATCCAGTTCCAATGCGCTTCCGGAAAAGCAGCCCGCGCCGTCATACTGCGTGTCCGGAGCCAGGGCACAGGGCAGATACTCCCAGTGCAGCAGATCCTCGCTGACCGCGTGTCCCCAGTGCATCGGACCCCACTTGATATCATACGGATTATACTGATAAAAAAGATGATATTTTCCCCGATAATAAGAAAAGCCGTTCGGATCGTTCATCATGAACAGATGGGCTGGGTCGGTGCGATGAATAACATCCGTAATGCAGCGGAAGAAATCGTATTGTCAGAACTGATTTACAACTAAAAACTTTTTGAGTGACACAGTAGATGCCTCTGATTTTTACAATCAAGGCACTATTTTTTCTTTTTAACACTTCTCAAACATTTCTCAATCATTTCAAAAACATCATCCTGTTAGAGTTTAACTGTCCAATAAAAATACAACAAATGGAGGTTTGTGATATGAAAAAAGTTATTTCCATCGCGGTGCCCGCTGTGATTGCTGTTGTTGCCGGTACAGCGTGGCTGATTGTCAGGAACAATCGGAAAGGAGTCTGAGAAATGAACGCTATTGAAATTCGTGATCTGTCCAAGAGCTTTCGGGGAATGTACGCGCTGGACGGACTGAACATGACGGTTCCTGTCGGAGCCATCTATGGTTTTATCGGCGAAAACGGCAGTGGCAAGTCCACCACGGAAAAACTGATCTGCGGGCATCTGGTGCCAAATGGAGAAGTGTAAAAAGCTCTTACGAAAATATTTGTCTGATCATGTTTTCCGCGCACAAATCAGTCTCTATGCTGGATTTCTTCTAAATGTACTGTATATATTTCTGAAGATAATTTCCGGTATAGTCACAAACTCCATCTGGCTGATCGCCGCCGGCGTGTATTATTCTGCTTTAACGATCATTCGCTATCCCCTGGTGCGTCAGATGCGTCATTCTGGCTCTAAGGAAATTGCCTTCCGGCGTTCAAGGCAATGCGGTATACTGCTTTTGACTTTAAATCTTGCACTTTCCGGTATTGTCGTTTTGATGATACGGGAAAATGAGCATTACACTTATCCTGGTATGCTCATTTATGTTATGGCAGCCTATACCTTTTACAGCGTCACCAGTTCCATTATAAACCTGGTGAAATACCGGAAGTATCAGGATTCTGTCCTGTCGGCCATCAAAGCAGTTTCTCTTACAAAGGCGCTGGTATCTATGCTTTTCCTGGAAACGGCGATGTTTTCCCGGTTTGGTCAGGATACTGACAGCTTTTTCAAGAGCATGATGATTGGCCTAACCGGAGGAGGTATCTGTATTATTACAACCAGTATTGCAATCGTGATGATTTTACAGACGAATAAAAAGCTAAAACAGCTACACAATAGCAGCCTTTGAAGGCCCGCGTGCAAAATGATATTCACTTGATATTATGATTAAGGAGAGTTTCTAAATGGACAATAATTTTGAATATTCTTATTCCGCGGAAAGCCACCGTGAAGTAGAAGAAATCCGTAGAAAATATATAACAGATGAGAATAATTCCTATGAAAGTAAGCTCCGTCAGCTGAAAGATCTGGACCGCAGTGCCTCCAGAAAAGGGATGATTGTCTCCATCGCCATCGGGACTATCAGCACAATGCTGCTGGGGCTGGGAATGTCCTGTGTTATGGTATGGAATGATCCGCTTTTTATTCTGGGGGTCGTGTTAGGAGTGCTTGGGCTCATTGGAGTTTGCTCCGCTTATCCGCTTTATCAGCACATCACAAAAAAAGAAAGAAAGCGAATTGCACCGATGATTCTGAAACTCAGTGAGGAACTGGAGAAAATATCCTCCTGACATCCGTTTTAATAAATCACAAATGGCTGAGCGGCAGCATATCGACGAGACATTAAAAACCCATGACCAAATGTCCACAGTTTTCTGTGGAAGAAGAATTGAAAAACGGATCCCTGCTTCAACTTCAGACGGACCTCGATGACAAATCGTACCCGGGGGTATGCGTATTTCACAAAAACAGGTGAGTCAGTCCGCAGATAGAACTGGCTTTCAGAGTTTTGCAGGAGCAGATTGAGGAAGTGCAGGACCTGCATTTGCACGTTTCCAGTTTATTTATGTAAAATTTTGAGAATTATTTACGTAAAATAATGTTAATTTTATTGTATAATTCATTGTATTTTACACGAATATATATTATACTATAGTCAGTACCTTTTAGGGAGGCGATTATATGTACAGGAAAATTACGCAGTATCTGAAAGCGTGGAAAGACAGCGAGCATCGCAAACCCCTGATTTTGCAGGGAGCAAGGCAGGTCGGCAAGACCTGGTCCATTCTGGAATTCGGACGCACCCACTATGAGAATGTGGCATACTTTAACTTTGAAACCAATCCCAAGCTGAATGAAACCTTTGAAGAAAATATCAGCCCTGATTATCTGATCCCGATTTTATCGCACATTGCAGGACAGACGATTGTCAGAGAGAAAACGTTGATTGTGTTTGACGAAGTGCAGCTTTGTGAACGGGCTTTGACAAGCCTGAAATATTTCTGTGAGGATGCGCCTGACTATCATATCATTGTGGCAGGCAGTCTGCTTGGTGTTGCCGTAAACAGAGCAAGATTTTCTTTTCCTGTCGGCAAAGTGGATATGAAAACGCTTTATCCCATGGATATGGAAGAATTTCTGTTAGCATGCGGCGAAGCAGCTCTTGTGGAGCAGATAAAGAACTGCTTTGAAACGGATACACCGCTGCCCGTTGCCCTGCACGATAAGGCAATGCATCTCTACCGCCAGTATTTAATTGTGGGCGGAATGCCTGAATGTGTCATGCAGTTTGCGGATACAAAGGACTATATCCTTGTTCGTCATACACAGGACACAATCCTGGCAGGCTATCTCAATGATATGAGCAAATACAATAACCTCAATGAAATCAAGAAAACAAGACTTGTCTATGACAACATAACCGTCCAGCTTTCCAAAAAAAATACCCGTTTCCAATATAAGCTGATCAAAAAAGGCGGCAGGGCCAGTGAGTTTGAAAATGCGATTGAATGGCTTTGCCTGTCCGGGATTGTATCACAGGTATATAAAGTAGAGCAGATCAGAAAACCGCTTGAAAACTACCGTGATATAGACGCCTTCAAAATCTACGTATCAGATCTGGGATTGCTTTGCGCCAAAAAAAACCTGGCTGTAAACGATATTCTCTACATGGTCGATGAGATTAACGATTTTAAGGGCGGTATGGTTGAAAACTATGTCAACGTCCAGTTATCCATAAACGGTTACCGCACCTATTATTGGGAATCCGAGCGCGGAGCGGAGATTGATTTTATTATTCAGCGGGACGGTCAGCTGATCCCCATTGAAGTGAAGTCGGCGGACAACACCAAGGCAAAAAGTTTAAAGGTATATATGGAGACCTATAAGCCCGCTTACGCCATAAAACTCTCCGCCAGAAATTTTGGCTTTGAGGATGGTAAAAAGACCGTCCCGCTCTATGCGGCATTTTGTGTCTGACTACATCACGCCTGTAATAAAAATCTCCAGCCCAATCGCGATCAAAATCACGCCGCCAAGGATCTGTGCCTTATTCGACAGCTTTGTACCGAACTTCTCTCCGATCTTAAGGCCGACCATACAGATAACGAAAGTCACCGCCGCGATGATCAGCGCCGCCACGAGCGCCATCAGCCAGTTATAATCCGCGATGGTAAAACCAACAGATAACGCATCGATGGAGGTGGCAATCCCCTGCACAACCAAAGCGCCGAAGCCGAGGCCTGAGTCCTCCTGCGTCTCCTCCCCCTTGCTGCGAATGCCGTCGATCAGCATCTTACCGCCGATGTAAAGCAGCAAAATCAGGGCGATCCACGGGATCATCTTCTCAAAGGCCGCGAAATACTGCGCGATGGTATGTACACAGATCCAGCCGATCATCGGCATCAGCGCCTGGAAAAAGGCAAACATGCCGGCGATCTCCAGCATCTTGCCCTTCTTCATCTGCGGCTCGTTTAAACCGTTCGCCATCGACACGGAAAAAGCGTCCATGGCCAGGCCCACGCCCAGCAGCACACTGTTGACAAAAAGCATAAAGCTCCAATCCATTTTTCTTTCCTCCGACTTGTAATCCAAAACACGCCGTTTATCCTAATTTCTCTTCCCACTCCGCTTCCCGAAATCCTGTCATCACAGTATCCCCGTCTACAATCAACGGTCTCTTCACCAGCATCCCGTCAGAAGCCAAGAGCTGAAGCTGTTCCTCCTCGCTCATGGACGGCAGCTTGTCTTTTAAGCGAAGCTCTTTATACAGGTTCCCGCTGGTGTTAAAAAATCTCTTCAGCGGCAGGCCGCTTTTTTTATACCATTCCTTTAATTCCTCATAAGAGGGATTCTCCTCCGCAATATGGCGGTCCATATATGCGATTCCGCGTTCATCCATCCAGGCCTTCGCCTTTTTGCAGGTGGAGCATTTCGGGTATTCAATAAACAGCATCGTCTTTTCCTCCAAAATCTTCTCCAAAAACCGTAAAACTCCATCCTCCACCGCAAACTGCTCCAGCTCGTCCTCTGCCAGGTCATAATAATATTTCCCTGTTTTCGTTTTTGCCTGATTGCCGGTTCCAAAGAGCAGTGTTACGGTGCTCATGCATTTCCCCATAGATTATTTTCACGATTTGTTTATTATACAGGAGAGAAAAATATGAAGCAAGTGTTTACACTTGCTTCGTCACCCCTTCCGCGAACTTTTTCTGTTCAGAGGTATCACCGTTGTAAAATCAATCACCGCCTCAAGAATAAACGAAAGTCCCGCGAAGACATACTCCACCGCGGCAGAGTCCAGCGGATCCATCAAAATCAGAACAGCGCAAAGCACCGTCACTGCCGCATTCGCGGCATGAATCCACCAGTTATCCAGCTTCAGGCGAATCCTGCTCACCACAATTTCCGTTTTGAACACTCCCGCCACCAGCATGATAACTCCGTAAAGGGCGATCGGTTCCGGAAAAGCCGTGACAAACCATGCCGAATTCAGGTTACAGAACAGTCCCAGCAAAACTGTCAGAATTCCAATCGACAGATTTCTTTCACTGACTCCGGTCCGCGGAGGGTTGCGGAAATAACTGTAGATACTGATTGCCCCTGCCAAAATCAGGAGCATTCCGATTGTTTCGACATTTTTGACAGTCATACTGGCCGGATCGCTCAACAGTGATATACCCAGTATCAGTTCACAGACTGCCGTTACAAATACCGGAATTGCTTCCTTAAACCTTTTCATCTTGTCTTTCCTGTGTGTGCTTTGCCTTTGATCCATTGCTACATTGTCTTCGCCTTAAGAATTTCCGCTTTTCCCATGGCAATCATAGTATTCTTTTTTTTGTTCACAAGGCACACTTTGGCTTTTTTGTCCAAAAAAGTAACATTTATATGTCAATGACCAAATTAACAACAAATCCCGGTATCTGTCCAGTGAAATCAGACAAATTTCTCTCTATAATAGGGAAAAATTCAAAAGAAAGGCATGTTTCCATATAGAAACATGAAAAGTAAACATCATGGCCAATACCATTAAAAGTAACGCACAGAAATTTGCCATCGATCAGGTGCTGAAATATCTGGAAGGTAACCCGGAGGAGAACATCCCGAAGCTGATGAATATGGTGGATAAATTTTTCCCGGAGAGCTGGTATCAGAAGCCGAGGGCAGGCATCCGCAAAGCCATCGATGAGAAAAACAACTGGTATCAGTTGATTTTAAAACTGTACGATCTGGATCCCGGCGTGCGCAAGACCTTTTTCCAGAACTTCCTGTTGAATGCGTCCCTGATAGGCAGCTATAAGCAGGAAGAATCCAGGGAGCACGAGGGCTGTAATACACCGTGGGCCATCCTGCTTGACCCGACATCTGCCTGTAATATGCACTGCACCGGCTGCTGGGCCGCGGAATACGGCAACAAGCTGAACTTAAGTCTGGAGGATATTGATTCCATCATTCGCCAGGGCAAGGAACTGGGCGTCTACATGTACATTTACACCGGCGGCGAGCCGCTCGTGCGCAAAAAGGATCTGGTCAAAATCTGCGAGATGCATCCGGACTGCGAATTCCTTTCCTTTACCAACGGAACGCTGATCGACGAGGAATTCTGCCAGGATATGCTGCGCGTGAAAAACTTCGTTCCGGCCATCAGCCTGGAGGGCTTTGAGGAGGCCAGCGATTCCCGCCGCGGCGACGGCGTTTATCAAAAGGTAAAGCACGCCATGGAGCTGTTGAAGGCAAACAAACTGCCCTTCGGTATGTCCGTCTGCTATACCAGCAGAAACTACGAGGATATCACAAGTGAGGAATTCTACGATTACATTATTGACAACGGCGCGCTTTTCATGTGGCTCTTCCACTATATGCCTGTCGGAAATGACGCGGTGACAGAGCTGCTGCCTACACCGGACCAGAGGAAAACTGTCTACAAACACGTCCGGGCCTTCCGTGATACCAAAGCCATCTTCACTCTGGATTTCCAGAATGACGCGCAGTATGTGGGCGGCTGCATCGCCGGCGGACGTTATTACCTGCACATCAATGCCAGGGGAGATGTGGAGCCCTGTGTATTCATCCATTACTCCAACTGCAACATCCACGACACGACTCTCCTGGATGCCTTAAAGAGCCCGCTGTTCATGCAGTACCACAATAAGCAGCCGTTCAATGAGAATATGTTCCAGCCATGTCCGATGCTGGAGAATCCGGAATGCATTCGGGAAATGGTGAAAGAATCCGGCGCGGTGAGCACCGATTACCAGAGCCCGGAGAGCGCGGATCATCTGGCGGACAAGACGACTCCCTACGCGGAGAACTGGACGGAAACCGCCAATGAGCTCTGGGCAATCGAGCAGTCAAAAAAGAACGGGTAAATTCTCAGGTAATAAACCTGGCCCAGCTGAACAGATCCAGTAATGAATAAATAATTCTTCTGACGGTACTGACCTCCTGCGCCTGCGTTCCCTCAGGCGTGATGGAGGTATCAGCGTCAATCACGATCAGGGAATCTGCCTCATACTGCTGCATTTCCTCCCGCATCATGGCGGCGAGCTCCTCGCCATCCACCACCAACATCAGCTCCGTATCGATGTAAACGCTGCGCATATCCCAGTTAAAGGAACCAATGCCGGATAGTCTGTCATCGATCACAAAGCATTTCCCGTGATAGGATATTCCGCCGTCATACTCTAAAATCTGCACGCCTGTTTCCAGGATTTCCTCTTTATTGCGGGCGTAATCTGACGCGCCAAAAGGATTGCCGTTGTTGGCGACGGAATTGGTCATCATGGTGACGCTGTCCACATTTTCACAGATTGCTGCCAGGCGTTCCATCATCCACTCATTGCAAATGATGTACGGCGTATGGAAGACCACGCTCTCTTCTGCTTCCTTCATGAGTTCTGTAATCGTATAAAACGCCGTTGGTTCCTTGGCAAAAATATGCGTTGGGTTGGATATCAGCTCGATATGATTTACCGGCACAGTGATGCTCTCGTAATCCGTGCTCTCAAGCCAGTCCGGATGCGCAGCCGCCATGTCCTCATATACCGCATGCAGTTCTTCTGCTGCGCTGACCACAGAAGGATTATTGTTCCAGAAATGATTGTCCGCCAGCGTCCTGCAGGCAGGCAAATCCCAGACAGATGTAAAATAGTTAAGGACCTGCTCTAAGGAATTCTCCTCCCCTGCCTCTTTCGTATAAACCAGGACGTCCCAGTCATAATTTTTGTGTCCTTCCTGATCTCCCAGAAAGTAATTAAAGGTATTGCGGCCTCCCAGAATGTAACCTATGTCATCCACGATCAGATATTTGTCATGGAGACGCCCCAGGAAAGTCCACGGTGCCCAGGGGCGGATGGAATTATAAACGCGCATTTCCATATTCTCCATCTGCGCCAGCGCCAGAAAATATGGATTTCCCCAAATCTCTTTGAGATATGGGAAGCCATCCACCAGCAGACAGACTTCCACGCCGCGCTCCGCCGCCTCCATCAGCGCCGCCAGGATCATCTTGCCGGTGGAGTCTGCATCAATCTCAAAGGTGGACAGAATGATTCGTTCCTCAGCCTGAGAAATCAGCTTCAGGCGCTGCTCCAGAGCCTCTTCATTGTCTGAGATGACCTTCGCGCGCTCCCCGGAAGGATCGTCACTATAAAAGATGGAACTGTCAAAGCTTTCCTCTGTGCTGTCGCTGATCAGAGGCTGCGCCAGAAATGGAAGAAAAGCACCGATCAGAATATAGAGCGTAATGACCACGGCAGTGTTACGGAAAATCAGAAGATCATGCCAGGCCGGCTTCTTCCCATCATCCGGACAGACAACAACATCTGCACGCTGACAGGCAGCCTTCCGTTTCAGTCCTGCGCCTTCTGTCGGCTGCACGCTGCCTTCTGCCAGAATTACAGCCTCCTGCACTGACGCATCCCTCACCAGTACAATCACAACCCTGACTCTGGATATCAGGTCCCGGCAAATGGCAATCCCATCCACGCAGCACAACACATCGAATAAAATGTATGTGTCCTCCCCTGCCGCCAGTCCGAATACATCCGTGAACGCGGTCAGAAGCATACACCTGCATTTGTGACTGCGAATCCGCACAGAGTATTCCTCTATCCACAACTTTTTCTTTTTTACCAGAATAAACAGGCACAGGCAGACCGCCTCGTAGCATAAGAAGATCGGCAGCAGAATGGCTGCCGCCGGGTATTTCCATAATAATACACCCAGAAAAACGGTTATGGCTGTGTATGCCGTGACTGTCAGTATCATGCCGGGATTCTGGCGTGTACTCATCTGTGGATTCATTTCTGACTTTATGTCTGATTTCCTGTTCTGTTTTTTGGTCAGTTCTGTATTTGATTTCGTGTCCTGCTTTATATGATGTTCCGTATCCACTTCCGGTTTCCTTTTCAAACCCGCTTTTCGTCAGTTTCTTTATACACCGAACTTCTTATCAACCTGTCTCTCTCATGCCTCGTCAAACCTGATTTTTTACCGCAATCGCGCCCCGCTCGCAGCGGTTCCCCCACGCGTCGATGAGTTCCTCTCCGCGGTAAACGCAGACGATCTCACAGTTGTTCGGACAACGGCCGCAGGATGCGTCGCGGGTTCGAAACTCCATGTCCTCCACCGAAAAATCAAAGTTCTTTCGGACACCGCTTCTTTTCGCGATGATTGCTACGCCCAGCGCTCCCATCAGATGGCCATTCTCATCCACCGTCACCTTGCAGCCGAGCGCCTTCTCAAAGGCCGCGACCACGCCCTGGTTCTTGCTCACGCCTCCCTGAAATACCACGGGGGAGACGATTTTTTTGCCCTTTCCTACATTGTTCAGATAATTGGCCACGACGGCATCGCAGATTCCTGCCAGAATGTCCTCCTTGGAATGCCCCATCTGAATTTTGTGCACCAGATCCGATTCCGCGAAAACCGTGCAGCGGGCGGCTATGGGTGTCGGATGTTCGGAACGGAGCGCGTAGGAAGCAATATCCTCCGCCTCTATTCCCAGACGCTTGGCCTGACTGGAGAGAAAGGCGCCGGTTCCGGCCGCGCAAAGCGTGTTCATGGCATAATCCACTGCCACCCCGTTTTCCACCAGAATAATCTTTGAGTCCTGCCCGCCGATTTCCAAAATCGTGCGCACATCCGGATAAAAGGTTGTGGTGCCGACCGCGTGGGCCGTGATTTCATTTTTAACAGAAGTGGCGCCGACGACCACGCCTGTCAGCTGACGCGCGCTGCCGGTCGTGCCGGTGGCCACAATCTCGAAATCCTCTTTTGGAAAATCCGCCTCCAGCAGATGCAACAGCTTTTTCACTGCACCGATGGGGTCGCCCTCCGTCCAGATATACGCGCTGCTTAGAATCTGATTATCATCATCAATGATCACACCCTTCGTAGAGATGGACCCCACGTCGATTCCCATATATGCCTGTCTCATTTTAACCGCCTTCCTTTCGCTTCCATCATGTCGTAAAATGCCTCCAGACGGGTCATCAGCCCCACGTCCGAGGTCTGTGTATCGCAGGTCAGCACCAGCAGCGGAATCTTATAACGGGCGCTCAGCTGCTGCAGGATGGGTACAATATCAATTTCCGGCGTGCAGTTGGCCGACTTGATATGCACCAGGCCGTGGAAGCCCTGCTCCGCGTAATGTTTGGCCGCCCAGATATTCGCGGTGGAGGTCGGCCCCATCTCATAGGTGCAGTATTCCTTAATCTCCACGTTCAGATTCTTTTCTCCGGGATAATGAATCAACCGGTGTGTCATGTTCATCCAGCGGTGTACCTCCACACCCATATTTGCCAGCTTTTCCTCCACCTCCCGGTTGGAGAAGGGATCCACCGCGGTATAAAACTCTCCGATGATTCCCACCTTCAACGGATGCGGCGGCTTTTTAAGAGGAACGGAATCAAATGCCTGCTTCGCTTCATGATAGGCTTTTTCGATCGAGGCTTTGGAATCCGCCCGGTACATGGCCGCGATAAAGCGTTTGTATGCTTTCTGCCAGGCACCGGTGGGTTCAAAGCCGCAGCCTTTGTAATATTCGGAAGTGATCTCATCTAAATATTCCACCATTTTGACGGTTTCCACGCCGGCGGAGATCAGATGCGTCATTTTGGCCTTGGGGTTGACACTCCTAAGACCGTTCAGCACGTCTTTCGTCTTCCCGCTCATCGCGTAGGTATTCAGATTGATAAAGGTACACTCGTAGCCCTCGTCCACTAAAATTTTATGAAGCAGCTCCCCATAATAGGACAGACGGCAGATCCCATTGGGCATGATGATCGTGTCAGCTCCGGCCTCCAGGGCCTCGATAAGCGTTCCCAACAACGTCTTAAAAGGCGTGCAGACCATATCCGGGCTGTATTTCTCCCCGATTTTTTCCGTGCGCTGCGTCATCTTCGGCTGTACAATAAACTGACAGTCCAATCCCTGCTCTACCAGATATTTGAAGGCGGCGCTGTACTCCGCGTAGCGAATCGTGGCAACTTTCCTGTCAGATGTCGGCATCCTGCATCCCTCCCTTCTTCATGCGGATAATATCCACAAAGTTCTCCAGGCGTGTTTCCACACCCGCGGTTCCGGTCTGGGTATCCAGCACCAGCTGCAGCACGGGAACTCCCTTGATGCTTCGCGCCAGAATGTCATTCACCATGGAATCCGGTCCGCAGGGAAAGGCCGTAACCAGCACGATTCCATCCACCTTATACCGGTGCTGAATAATGCTGCCGATCAGCTCCCGGCTCATCACCCAGCGGCACGTAGGACAAAGATCCGGACTTTTTTTCACTGCAGCGTCTCTGTCCGTGATGTCCGCCCGCAACGGTACTGTATTTAAATCCCGCAGTCCCTTTAAAATCATGCCTCCCGCGTACGGATCGTCCAATATATAGCTGTGCCCCGCGACGAGGATTTTTAATCCATCGGTCTTGTAAAGCTTCTCCTGTTCCTTTACCGCTAAATCCCAGGCCTGCTCCTGCGCCTTTGCCGCCGCCTTATAGGCCTTTTTCGCCTCTTTGCGGGTAAAACCCAGGGACTGGCCGAGCACAATGTAGGCATCCTCCTCGGTTGAACCATTTACAACATCCACATTGCAGGTCAGAAATTTCTGATCCGTCTGTTTAAAAACGCAACGGGTCATATCATAGAGCGCACTGAAACGAACGCACATCTCCAGATTGCGTCCCAGGTTCGCCACCCGCGGCACGAAGATATAATCGCAGTTTCCAACTAAAGAACTGACATGCCCCAGGAAAATTTTAGCGGACAGGCAGGTCTCGTCCGGTGCCAGCCTCGCTCCCTCCTCCATCACGGCACGATTGGTCGGCGCGCTGATTTTCACCTCATATCCCAAAGCACGAAAAAAGGTCTGCCACAGTGTACCATACCTGTGGTAAAGCAGACCTCTAGGGAGCCCGACGACGGGCAGATTTTTCTTTTCGGTTCGATCCATATGTGCACCTCCATTGCTGTCAATTATTTTATCTTACACGCCGATTGTCAAACCAAAGTCAACAAAAGCGGTTTGCAGGGGATTCCCGCAAACCGCTTTTGCTTATTTCATATTTCAGCTGATCTCCTTAAGCGTCCGCTCCTGCACCCTTCTTCTGATACAGGCCACGGCGTCCTCCACATTCTGCACTCTGGACATATCCTTCGTATCCTTTAAACGGAAATCACAGCCGGGGATGTCCCGCGCAATCACAGGCAGGCCGCAATATAATACCTCCCGCAACGCCGTTTCCTCCGTCTCCTCATAAGAAAGATTCAGATAAATATCAGCGCCAAGGCAGCCCTCCCGCAGCTCGTCCGCCTCGATCTCTCCCATAAAGCAGACATTTTCAGGTGCTTCCTTCATGGCCCTTCTGATTCTGCGTTTTACCCGCCGTCCGCTCGTTCCACCATACCATAAAAAAATCACATCCGGCATTTCTCCGGCCGCTTTCAGGAAGTCCAGGACTCCCTCCGTTTCTCTGTACGTACCAACCGCAATCGCAATCACGGCCTGCTCCTCCAGGCAGAGACTTTCCCTCAACTGCCTGCGCGCCACTGGGCGCTGACTGATCTGCAGCATATACTCTCCCTCCCTTTTGCAAATAATCACCGGCATCAGACATTATCATTTCAAAGTATCTCTTCCAATATCCGTATTTTACCGCCTCTTTCTTAACATCAGAGAGGGATTTTTCTTAAGATTTGTTAAATTTTTACGATGGGTCCTCCAGGCACAGCCTGTATCCGACGCCACGCACCGTCTCGATAATCTTCGGGTTTCTGGGGTCCTCCTCTATTTTTTCACGAATCCGGTTGATATGTACCATGACCGTAGCGCTGTCGCTTAAATAATCAAAGCCCCAGATCTTTTCAAAAAGGTATTCCTTGGTAAAGGCAACGTTGGGATTTTCCGCCAGAAAAAGCAGGATTTCATATTCCTTATTCGGCAGTCTGATCTCGGTTCCGCTGCGGAATACCTTCCTGGCTTTTTTCTGAATCAGCAGACTGCCGACCACAAGATCATCCGCCGCGCTGCCCGCGCCTGACGCCGCGCTGCGCTCGAACTGGCGGATATTCGCGCCGACCCTCGCCACCAGCTCAGCCGGGTCAAATGGCTTGGTGATGTAATCATCAGCGCCGATCATCAGCCCCCTGATCTTATCCAGAGATTCGGTTCTGGCCGTCACCATCAGAATCGGCATGGAGTAGATTTCCCGGATTTCCCTTAAGATTTCATAACCGCTTTTGCCCGGCAGCATTACGTCAAGCAAAATCAGGTCGAATCTTTCAGCGGCCAGCAGCTCGCCGATATGCTCCCCGTCCCGCCTTACACAGGTCTCATAGCCGCTGTTTTCTAAGTAAACCTGCTCCACCATGCTGATGTCCTCGTCGTCCTCAATGATTAAAATCCGGTAATGATTATTCATGTAAAGCCTCCTGCTGCGGCAGGTTCCCTGTTCATTCTTTTCCCGTGCCTTTAGTGGTTTTCTCTGCTTTGGTTCCGGAAGCTCTCTGCCCCGCTTTCGCTGTTCTGACCCCAATTCGTTTCCGTTTTGTTTCGGCCACACTGATATCTCTTTCAGCCACGCTTTCGTCCCCTGTCAGCGGAAACATCAATGTAATCCTGAGTCCCCCTGCATTTTGAGCGCTGACAGATCCGCCCATTGCCTCCACCAGGGATTTCACGATATACAGCCCCAGGCCGTTTCCCTTCGTCTGATTTCTGGATTCATCCGCCCTGTAAAATTTATCAAATATATAGGGCAGCTTTTGAGGTAGAACCCCGTTTCCGTTGTCCGAAATCAGAAGCGACACCTGCTTTCCCTCCTGTCTCAGGCAATAGGTCACTGCAAGCTCCTTCACTCCCGCATACTTTTTGCTGTTTTCCAGAAGGTTGTCCAGAATGCGGTTCATCTGAAAAATATCGATCATGGAATACAGAAGCGTGTCCGTCCCCTGAAAGGAAACCTGAAACGTCTCCTCGATACTGCCGTCACGAAGGCTGTTCACATACTCGCCCAGATACTCGTTCCACTCGATTTTCTCCGGACTGAGCGGAAGACTCCCTGACTCAATTTTGGAAAAATAAGTCAGCTGATCCAAAAGGCCGTCAATTTCCTGGGTTCTGCGGTAGGCTGTATCCAGAAACTTGATCCGCATCTGCGGTGTGGTCACCACGCCGTCCCGCAGGCCCTTGATCGTTCCCTGGATGGCAGTCAGCGGCGTCCTTAAGTCATGTGAGATACCGACAACCATCTCTGTCCGCGCCTTTTCATAGTTGGCCTTTTCCTGCTCTGTTCTCTGAATCTCCGCGCGCATCTCCTCAAAGGAGCTGCAGACACTCTCAAACTCCTCGTCTCCCTCATAGGACACAGGGTGAGAATAATCTCCCTTTTTCATTTCAGCGGACGCATGATTTAAGATATTCAGTGGAACCATGATGTGCCGGATCAGCTGCCTCGTGCAAAGAGAACAGGTGACAGCCAGAATCACAACAAATAAAACCGCGTTGAGCATATAATAGGAAATCCAGATGGCGGTTTCTTTCAGGGTGGTCATGAAATCCTCATACTCCCCACTGACCGCATAGCAGCGCAGGCCAAAATCCGCCGTTTCCACTGTAATGCAGGTAAAACCGTCCACCACATACATATGGGTCTTTCCGTCCGGTATAAAATACTCATCCAGCTTCTCAAAATCACCCAGATCTATATCCTCCATGCCGGAATACAGAATGGTTCCTTCCTCTTCCACAAAAAAACGGAAGTTTACCGTCTCGAGAAGGTCCCCCAGACTCTGAAGACTCTCAGAATCGATGCTCATTCCGTCTGCAATCCACATATCCAGATACGCGGACGAAGAAAAGGCACCCTGTGCTACCTCCAGATCCTCCGCGGTATCGTTCCGCACTCTGGAGCCATAAAGTGCGAAAACCATGGCATTCACAATCAGGAACAATCCCAGAACCGCCAGCACCATCAGGGCGTTGGAACGGAAAATATACTGTTCAATGCTCTTTTTGCCGGTCTTCATCTGTATTGTTTCCTTCCCTTCACCCATGCATTCCGGATAATTATCCTGAATCGCCGCATGTATCCTGCAACTCATCGTTTTCCTGTTCATGCACGTCTTCTCATCATTTTAAAGAAATTATAACACAGAATGAAGAACAGAAAAACTAAACGGCGGCTAAATTTTAGAAATAAAAACACAAAATAAGAAGCCATGTTTCCACAGCTTCTTATCTCATTTTAAAATAGAATTTTTCAGCGCCGGGAGCATCCCTTACAGGTGCAGCACCCTCTCCTTGATCTCCTGGGTGCGGCCCTGATTCCAGAACTGGGTGCCGATGTAACCGCAGGTACGGCGGGCAACGTTCATTTTGTTCTGGTCGCGGTTATGGCAGTTGGGGCACTCCCAGAGGAGCTTGCCGTCCTCCTCCACGATCTGGATCTCGCCGGTGTAGCCGCAGACCTGACAGTAGTCGCTCTTGGTGTTGAGCTCCGCATACATGATGTTATCGTAGATGTACTGCATGACGGAGAGCACAGCCGGGATGTTGTTCTGCATGTTGGGCACTTCCACGTAGCTGATGGCGCCGCCGGGAGAAAGCTTCTGAAACTGCGCCTCAAACTTCAGCTTCTCGAAGGCGTCAATTTCCTCTGTCACGTGCACATGATAACTGTTGGTGATATAATTTTTGTCCGTAACGCCCGGGATTTTGCCGAAGCGCTTCTGTAAACATTTCGCGAACTTGTATGTGGTGGATTCCAGGGGCGTTCCGTAAAGACTGAAGTCGATGTTCTGCTCTTTTTTCCACTTCGCACAGGCATCGTTCATGTGCTGCATGACCTCTAACGCGAACGGAGTGGCTGACGGGTCGGTGTGGGACTTTCCTGTCATGTAGCGGACGCACTCGCACAGTCCGGCGTAGCCTAAGGAAATGGTGGAATAACCGCCGTGCAGAAGCTTATCAATCGTCTCGCCCTTTTCCAGGCGCGCCAGCGCGCCGTGCTGCCAGAGGATCGGCGCCACATCGGAGCGGGTGCCCTCCAGACGCTTATGACGGCACATCAGGGCACGGTAGCATAAATCCAGGCGCTCGTCAAAGATCTCCCAGAACTTCTGCATATCCCCGTTGGAGGAGCAGGCCACATCCACCAGATTGATGGTCACCACGCCCTGGTTGAAGCGGCCGTAATACTTGGGCTTTCCCGTCTCAGGATCGACATATGGTGTCAGGAAGGAACGGCAGCCCATGCAGGTGTAGCAGTGCCCCTCTCCGTTTTTGTCGACCTTATCGCGGAGCATGATTTTCTCTGAAATATAGTCCGGCACCATGCGCTTGGCGGTGCAGGCCGCGGCCAGCTGGGTCAGATACCAGTAAGGCGTACCCTCGCGGACGTTATTTTCCTCCAGGACATAGATAAGCTTCGGGAAGGCAGGAGTGATATAGACGCCCTTCTCGTTTTTGATGCCCTGCATGCGCTGACGCAGCACCTCCTCGATCACCATCGCGAGATCGTCGCGCGTCTGTCCCTCTTCCACTTCATTTAAATACATGAAGATCGTAATGAAGGGGGCCTGGCCGTTGGTCGTCATCAGCGTGATCACCTGGTACTGGATCATCTGAACGCCCTGCTTGACCTCTTCCTTTACACGGATCTCCGCCACATGATTGATCGTCTCCTGATCGGCCTCAATGCCGCAGGCGGCAAATTCCTCCGCCACCTTCTGACGGTACTTGTCGCGGCTGACCTGCACAAAGGGCACCAGGTGTGCTAAGGAAATGCTCTGGCCGCCGTACTGGGAACTGGCGATCTGCGCTACGGCCTGCGTCGCCACGTTGCAGGCCGTGGAGAAGCTGTGCGGCTTCTCAATCATGGCCTCGCTGATCACAGTGCCGTTCTGCAGCATGTCCTCTAAGTTCACCAGGCAGCAGTTGTGCATGTGCTGCGCGAAATAATCCGCGTCATGGAAGTGGATGATGCCCTGCTCATGCGCCTCCACAATATCCTGCGGCAGCAGGAAACGTCTGGTGATATCCTTGCTGACCTCACCGGCCATGTAGTCGCGCTGTACGCTGTTGACGGCGGGGTTTTTGTTGGAATTCTCCTGCTTGACCTCCTCATTATCAAACTCTAAGAGGCTTAAAATCTGCTGGTCAGTGGAATTGGATTTTCTGACCATGGCTCTCTTATAGCGGTAGGTGATATAATTTCTCGCCACAGAGAACGCACGCTGATTCATGATCTGGTTCTCCACCAGGTCCTGGATTTCCTCCACATTGAGCGCTCTGGTCTGTCCCTCGCAGATCGTGCGCATGTTGGCTGAAATCACAGTGATCTGCTCCTTTGTCATTTTTTCGGCTTCCGGCACGCTGTTGTTGGCCTTGATCACCGCCGCTGTGATCTTGTCTAAGTCAAACTGCACCTCCGTGCCGCTTCGTTTAATGATTTTCATTGCTTTCTCCCCATATATTGATGCTACCTGTGATGATATCGGTGTTCGTGCCCATCTAGTGTACTACATCTTGTGGCGAATTGCAATATAAAAATCTAAATGTTGTAATTATTTTATTGCGATTGTCATATCTTTATTTCCTGGATATCTGTGCAATATCAATCAGATGCAGCTTCTCCTGCTTATTCTCCAGGCTGGTCACGAGGGCGTTCGCAGTATCCAGGGCAGTGATACAGTAGACCCCCGTTTCAATCGCGGTACGGCGGATTAAAAAGCCGTCGCGGTGCTTATTACGTCCCTGGGTGGGCGTATCGATGACGAGGTCAATTTTGTGACCCAGGATCAGGTCCATGACTGTGGGAGATTCCTGGTTAATCTTATTGACCCTTCTGGCCTTGATACCGGCATCCTGCAGCACCTTCGCGGTACTCCTGGTCGCATATATGATATAGCCCAGGCGGTCATAGCGCTTGGCAATCTCCACAATTTCCGGCTTGTCTGCGTCCTTGACCGTAATGATCATCTGCTTATATTTCGGCAGGTCAACGCCGGCGCCCAGAAACGCCTTGTACAGGGCTTCCTCAAAGGTGGGCGCGATCCCCAGGCACTCGCCGGTGGACTTCATTTCAGGACCTAAGCTGATCTCCGCGCCGCGGATTTTCTCAAAGGAGAATACCGGCATCTTGATAGCAAAATACGGTGCCTCCGGCTGGATACCCGGCTCATAGCCCATCCCGCGGATGGTCTCTCCGAGGATGGCTCTGGTTGCCAGATCCACGATGGGAATACCGGTAACCTTACTGATATAGGGCACCGTCCGGGAGGAACGGGGGTTGACCTCGATCACATACACATCCTCGCCGATCACGATAAACTGGATATTGATCATGCCCTTCACATGGAGTGCCCTGGCCAGGCGGGCGGTGTAATCGCCCAGCTTTTCCTTAACCGTCGGTGTCAGTGACGGAGCCGGATATACTGAAATAGAGTCGCCGGAATGCACACCGGTTCTCTCAATATGCTCCATGATGCCCGGAATTAAGATGTCTGTGCCATCGCAGACCGCGTCCACCTCCACTTCCTTGCCCATCAGGTATTTATCCACCAGGATGGGGTGGTCCTGGGCATAACGGTTGATCACGGCCATGAACTCCTCGATCTCCTGGTCGCAGGTCGCGATCTGCATGCCCTGGCCGCCCAGGACATAGGAGGGTCTGACTAATACCGGATAGCCTAAGCGGTTCGCCACCTCCTTAGCCTCCTCAGCGGTAAAGACCGTGCCGCCTGCTGCTCTCGGGATCTGCGTCTGTTCCAGAATCTCGTCGAAGAGCTCTCTGTCCTCAGCTGCGTCCACATCCTCAGCCTTCGTGCCCAGGATCGGCACGCCCATCTTCATCAGGGACTCCGTCAGTTTGATCGCGGTCTGTCCGCCGAACTGCACCACAGCGCCGTCCGGCTTCTCCACACGGACCACATTCTCCACATCCTCCGGGGTCAGCGGCTCAAAGTACAGCTTGTCCGCGATATCAAAGTCGGTGGAAACGGTTTCAGGGTTATTATTGATAATGATGGTCTCATAGCCTGCCCGGGCAAAGGACCAGGTGGTGTGGACAGAGCAGTAGTCGAACTCCACGCCCTGACCGATACGGATCGGGCCGGATCCTAAGACCAGAACCTTTTTGCGGCCGCAAGTCTCCTCCACCTCGGTCTCGGAACCAAAGACAGAATAATAGTAGGGCGTCTCAGCGGCGAACTCCGCCGCGCAGGTATCGACCATCTTAAATGCCGCCACAATGCCGTTGGCATAGCGCATATCCCTGATTTCCGTCTCTGTCTTCCCGGTCAGTCGGGCAATCACATTGTCCGGAAACTCGATGCGCTTGGCTTCCTTTAACAGCTCCACGGTCAGCTCCTCTGACTGCAGACGCTTTTCCATCTCTACTAAAATGGCAATCTTATCAATAAACCAGAGATCATACTGTGTAATCTCGTGAATAGTCTCCTCGCTGACACCCTGGTGGATGGCCTCTGCGATGACCCAGATGCGCTCATCATCCACAACTTTTAAACGCTCCAGCAGATCCTCTCCGGTCAGGTTCGAGAAATCATAGCTCAACAGGCAGTCCACATGCTGCTCTAGGGAGCGGATGGCCTTCATCAGTGCACCTTCGAAATTGTCGCAGATGCTCATGACCTCGCCGGTCGCCTTCATCTGGGTGGTCAGCGTGCGCTTGGCCGTGATGAATTTATCGAAGGGCAGGCGCGGCATTTTGACCACGCAGTAATCGAGCGCAGGCTCGAAGCTGGCGTAGGTCTTGCCTGTAATTGCATTTTTGATTTCATCCAGGGTGTATCCTAAGGCGATTTTTGCAGCCACTTTTGCAATCGGGTAGCCGGTCGCCTTGCTGGCAAGGGCCGAGGAACGGCTCACACGTGGATTAACCTCGATGACACAATATTCAAAACTGGTCGGATGCAGGGCAAACTGCACGTTGCAGCCGCCGGTGATTTTTAATTCATTGATAATCTTCAGCGCGGAGGTACGCAGCATCTGGTACTCCTTATCAGATAATGTCTGAGAAGGAGCTACCACGATAGAATCACCGGTATGCACGCCCACAGGGTCGATGTTCTCCATATTACAGACGGTGATACAGTTGCCCGCGCTGTCGCGCATGACCTCGTACTCGATCTCCTTCCAGCCGGCGATGCAGCGCTCCACCAGCACCTGCCCCACGCGGGACAGACGCAGACCATTTTCAAGGATTTCCTCCAGCTCCACCTGATTGTGCGCGATACCGCCGCCGGAGCCGCCCAGCGTATAGGCAGGTCTCAGCACCACCGGATAGCCGATGATGTTGGTAAATTCAATGCCCTCCTCGACGTTCTCCACCACTTTCGAAGCGGCACAGGGCTCACCGATGCGCTCCATCAGATCCTTAAATTCCTGGCGTCCCTCGGCGTTGCGGATGGTCTCCGCGGTCGTACCGAGCAGGGTGACATTATGCTCCTTTAAAAAACCGCTCTCCTCTAACTCCATGCCGAGGTTTAAACCGGCCTGGCCGCCCATGTTGGGCAGGATGGAGTCGGGCTGCTCCTTTATAATAATCTGCTCCAATACTCTGGCAGTCAGCGGCTCGATATAGACTTTATCCGCGATATCCTTATCCGTCATGATAGTAGCGGGATTGGAGTTGACCAAAATGACCTCCACGCCCTCCTCTTTTAAGGAACGGCAGGCCTGGGTGCCCGCGTAGTCGAACTCCGCCGCCTGGCCGATCACAATGGGGCCGGAGCCGATGACCATCACTCTCTTTACATTGGGATTTTTGGGCATTTCAACGCACCTCCATCATCTGAATAAATTTGTCGAACAGGCTGCCGGAATCCTGCGGGCCGGGACAGGCCTCCGGGTGGAACTGCACGGTGAAAATGTTCTTGCCTGTGTACTTCAAACCCTCGTTGGTGCCGTCATTGACGTTAATAAAGGCCGGGACTGCCACTTTGGGATCAAGCTTGTCCGTATCCACCACATAGCCATGGTTCTGGGAGGATATGTAAACCCTGCCGGTCTCCAAGTCCTTCACCGGATGGTTGCCGCCACGGTGTCCGTATTTTAATTTGTGCGTGTCCGCGCCGGCAGCAAGCGCCATCAGCTGATGTCCCAGGCAGATGGCAAAAATCGGTACATCGGATTTATATAATTTGTAAATTTCATCAATGATTGCGCCGCAGTCCTTCGGGTCTACGGGCCCATTGGATAGCATAATGCCTTCCGGTTTGTCCTCAAGAATCTCCAGCGCTTGTGTCCGGGCCGGATATACAGTCACGTCACAGCCGCGGGCCGCCAGGGAAGCCGCAATGTTTTTCTTGGCGCCCAGGTCCAGCAGGGCTACCTTTTTGCCTTTTCCGTTTAAGGTGCGCACGAGGGAAGGCTTTTTCTCACGGATACCGGCTTTATAAGCCTCCGCGTCAAAATCCGCGCTGCCGCTTAAAGGCCCATTGTCCGACAGCTTTAAGACACCCGGTACATAATAAGGGGCGCTGCAGGTTACTTTATCCACCACATTGCCCGTCCGGTAGGCATGAAGTCTGGGCAGGATTTTATCCAGATCGTATTCTTCGTCTGTAGTGATCATGCCGTTCATTGTGCCCTTTTCGCGCAAAATCCGGGTCAGCGCTCTGGTATCGATACCGCTGATTCCCGGAATGTCGTATTTTTCCATAAACTCCTGTAAAGACATATCGCAGCGGAAATTGCTCGGAATCCTGGACACCTCCCGCACGATAAAGCCGTCCGGCCAGGGTCGTCTGGATTCCATGTCGTCCAGACAGACGCCGTAGTTGCCGATCAGAGGATAGGTCATGCAGACCGCCTGCCCCGCGTAGGAGGGGTCGGTCAGTACTTCCAGATAACCTGCCATGGAGGTGTTGAATACGATCTCACTGACGATTTCCTTCTGCGCGCCGAAATGCGTGCCTGTAAATATGGTGCCGTCTTCCAGAATTAAATATGCTTTCATCTGTTTCTGCCTTTCTTCGAACTCAAACGTTCATAGTATAGCATGCCTTTAAAAAAAGGACAATGGATTTTCGGCTCCATTGTCCTTTAAATTTTTATAAGAAATACGCAACGCCGGATTCGAAAAGCTTCAGATCCTGTTCGCCGTAAATATTGATCGCGACGTGATCTCCTTTTCTCTCAGCATGCGCCATCTTGCCGAAGACTCTGCCGTCCGGGGAGGTAATGCCTTCAATCGAGGCGTAGGAGCCGTTGATGTTCCACTCCTCATCCATGGATACATTTCCCTGCGGATCACAATACTGAGTCGCCACCTGGCCGTTTGCAAATAATTTCTCAAGCCAGTCTTTGTTCGCCACAAAACGGCCCTCGCCGTGGGAGGCGGGATTGCAGTAGACGCCGCCTAACCTCGCGCCCGCAAGCCACGGGGACTTGTCAGAAACGACCCTGGTGTATACCATTTTGGAAATATGGCGGTTGATGGTGTTGTAGGTCAGCGTGGGCGCATTATGATCCTGCCCCACAATCCTGCCACCCGGCACCATTCCCAGCTTGATCAGCGCCTGGAAGCCATTGCAGATGCCGAGCGCCAGGCCGTCCCTCTCATTTAAGAGCTTCATGACCGCCTCTTTCATCTTCTCGTTCTGGAAGGCGGTGGCAAAAAACTTGGCGCTGCCGTCCGGCTCATCGCCCGCGGAAAAGCCGCCCGGGAACATGATAATCTGCGCCTTTTCAATCGCCTGCTCAAAAACCTCCACGCTCTCACGGATATCGGCCGCGGAACGGTTTTTAAAGACCTTCGTCACAGTCTTTGCGCCGGCCTGCTCAAAGGCCTTCGCACTGTCATACTCGCAGTTAGTGCCCGGAAATACCGGAATAAAAACTGTCGGCTGTCCGATTTTATGGCTGCACACGTAAATGCTGTCAGCCTGATACAGCGGAGATTCCACTTTCTCAGTCCCCTTCACAGCCTTGGTGGGGAAAACCTTCTCCAGCGGTTTCTTCCATGAAGCCAGAGCTTCCTCCATGGAAATTACAGCCTCACCCGCCTGAAATACCGCTTCTGCTGTCACTTGCGCCACAGTTTCGGCATCCACATCCTGTTTCAAAAGCTCCTCAGCCACGTCTGCGGAACACTCCACCACCAGATCACCGAGCGCGTTCTCAAACAGCTCTTCCGCTGCAATACCATCCGCAATCTTTACCCCCAGGCCGTTGCCGAAGGCCATTTTGGAAAGTGCCGCTGCCAGGCCGCTTGAATCCAGCGCATAAGCGGATACAATATCACCGTCTTCCATGGCATTTAAAATCACATCATAGGTGCGCATGACGTCGGCGTATACCGGCAGGTCGTACTCATCCTTCTCCATCCGGAAGCGCACCAGCACATTGCCGGCTTTTTTCAGCTCAGGGGAAATGATATTACCTGCCTTTGCCGTATCCACCGCAAAGGAAACCAGCGTGGGCGGCACGTCAATATCGCCGAAGGAGCCGGACATGGAATCCTTGCCGCCGATGGAGGGCAGGCCAAAGCCCAACTGCGCGTCAAAGGCGCCAAGCAGGGCCAGGAAAGGCTGGCTCCAGCGCTCAGGCTGCTCGTTCATCCTGCGGAAATATTCCTGGAAGGTGAAGCGCACGGTACGGTAATCGCCGCCGTTCGCCACAATTCTGCTTAAAGATTCCAGAACGGCATACACTGCGCCGTGATAGGGACTCCAGCTGGATACATACGGATCGAAGCCATAGCTCATCATCGTGACCAGATCGGTTTCGCCCTCCAGCACGGGGAGCTTCGCCACCATGGCCTGGGTTTCCGTCAGCTGACTGACCCCGCCGTATGGCATATAAACACTGCCCGCGCCGATGGAGGCGTCAAACATCTCCACCAGACCCTTCTGCGAGCATACATTTAGATCGGAAAGGGTATCCAGCCAGGCGGCCTTCACATCCCCGTCCTCCAGATCCTTCTCAACCTGCGGGACGGCGTACTGATGCAGGACATTCGCCTTCTCATCCGGCAATTTAGCCGTCACGGCCGTCTCCTGATGCGCGCCGTTGGTGTCAAGGAACGCTCTGGAGAGATCGACAATCTTCTCCCCGCGCCAGCTTAAAACCAGCCTCGGCTCTTCAGTGACCACTGCCACCTCCACAGCCTCGAGATTTTCCTCGTCCGCATATTGCATAAACTCCGTCACATCCGCAGGATCTACCACCACGGCCATACGCTCCTGGGATTCGGAGATAGCAAGCTCCGTCCCGTCTAAACCGGCGTACTTTTTCGGTACCTTGTCAAGGTCTACCTGTAAACCGTCGGCAAGCTCGCCGATCGCCACGGAGACGCCGCCCGCACCGAAATCATTGCACTTTTTAATCAGTCTGCTGACCTCGGGTCTGCGGAACATTCTCTGGAGCTTGCGCTCGGTAGGCGCGTTGCCCTTCTGCACCTCCGCGCCGCAGACTTCGATAGAAGAAACGGTGTGCGCCTTGGAAGAACCGGTAGCGCCGCCGATACCGTCGCGCCCGGTACGACCACCCAGTAAAATAATCACATCGCCCGGGTCAGAGGTCATGCGCTTCACATTCTCACGCTTCGCCGCGCCCATAACCGCACCGATTTCCATACGCTTCGCCACATAATCCGGATGATAAATCTCCTTCACATAGCCGGTCGCCAGACCGATCTGGTTGCCGTAGGAGGAATAGCCTCCGGCTGCGCCGCGGACTAATTTTCTCTGGGAAAGCTTGCCCTTTAAAGTCTCGGATACGGGAACCGTCGGATCCGCCGCACCGGTCACACGCATGGCCTGGTATACATAGCCTCTGCCGCTCAACGGGTCGCGGATGGCGCCGCCTAAGCAGGTCGCCGCGCCGCCGAAGGGCTCGATCTCGGTAGGATGATTATGCGTCTCATTTTTAAAGAAAATGAGCCATTCCTCCGTCTCGGTGCGCCCGTCGTACTCCATCTCCACCGGAACTACCACGGAGCAGGCATTGATTTCATCGCTCTCCTCCATGTCGTCAAGCTTTCCGTCTTTTTTCAGTTTTTTCATGCCAATAGTTGCCAGATCCATGAGGCAGATAAATTTGTCCGGACGGTCTTTATATAACTCCTCGCGGGTATCCAGATAGCTCTCGAATGTCGTCTGGATCGGGGTCGCGTAATAACCGTCCTCGATGGTAATATCCTTTAATTCAGTAGAAAAGGTCGTATGACGGCAGTGGTCGGACCAGTAGGTGTCCAGCACCCGGATCTCCGTCATGGACGGGTCGCGCTTCTCCTCATCGTGGAAATAACGCTGAATATGTAAAAAGTCCTGGAAGGTCATCGCCAGATTCAACGATGCATAAAGGCCGCGAAGCTCGCTCTCATCCATGGCAGCAAAGCCATCCAGAATTCTGACATTCTCCGGCTCCTCATATTTCGTGACAAGGGTGTCAGGCTTCTCCATGCCGGTTTCCCTGGAATCGACCGGGTTAATGCAGTAGTGTCTGATCTTAGCCAGTTCTTCCTCTGTGATGCCGCCGGAAATGACATAGGTGACGGCGGTTTTGATGATCGGTTCCTCGTTTTCATTTAAAAAGCGGATACATTGCGCGGCTGAATCCGCCCGCTGATCAAACTGCCCCGGCAGATATTCCACGCTGAAAACGCGATCGCTTTCCTTACGCGGAAAATCCTCCTCATAACAATCATCTACAGGAGGCTCCGCGAAAACCGTGCGGCATGCTTTTTCAAAAGTCTCCTCCGTCAGATTCTCCGCGTCATAGCGGATCAGCACTCTGACACCGGTGATGTTCGAAATGCCCAGATAGTCGGTAAAATCAGCCTGCAGCTCCTTTGCCTTCACCGCAAAGGGGGCTTTTTTCTCCACATAGATCCGTTTTACATTACCCATGGTAAGTCCTTTCGTAGTAAAAAATAATTACGCCGTTTCTTCCTCCAGCACCAGGCCAAGGTTCGCCCAGATTAAGGTGAACTGCTCCTCAATCTGCGCCGCCGACGGCTTCATGGTCAGCATACTGACCTTCAGGCCCTCGATGGTGTACATGATCTGGCGCGCCGCGCCCGCCGGGTTGTCACAGTAAATCTCGCCCTGCTTCGCGCACTGGGTCAGCAGCTGCTCCAGCGCTTTTACCGCCGCGCGGAACTGCTCCTTCACAAAATTATCCCTGCCCTTTAACTGGTGGGCAAACGCGTACTCATAGGTTGCCATGGTCAGAGTCTGATTCATACCCATCAGCTCCGCCTTCTGCGCGTCTAAGAACACCTGCAGGATATCCAGCGGCGTGGAATTCTCATCCAGCTTCTTACTGAAAACGTCATCGCCGGCGTCGGCGTCCTGCTTCAGCACCTCCAGGAAAATCTCCTGCGTGCTGGAAAAATACAGGTACAGGCCTCCTCGGCTGATCTCACACGCATCGATGATATCCTTCATCGTGACACTTCTGTAGCCCTTCTCAATGAAGACCTGTCTGGCCTTCTCTACAATATACTTTCTCTTCTGCTGTGATTTCTCTCCCATCGGCGTTCCTCCACCCGTATACATGAACCTTTTTCTTTTGCTTTTTGCCTGCGCCCTACCCCGACGCGCCGAAAACTGACACGCGGCATTCCATTCAACACTGCGCCCTGCGAGCCTGCGGCTCGCGGGCTCACGGGCATGTCTTCACTTCAATGCGGTACATTCGACGCGTTGCCCTGCAAGCCTCTGGCTTACAGGGCTCGCGGGCATTCGCCCCCTGTCAGTTTTCGAGACAGAAGCTGCTTACATGCGAGCATGACGCATCCTCTGTCTCGAAAACTGACACGCGTCTCATTGCTTTCGCGAACATTATACCGAATCAGCTGTCATATTTCAAGACAGGAAAACCCATATTTCTCCCTTTTTTCAGCCTTTTTTCATGAAAACCGCTCCTTCAAAAACTCCACCAGCCTCTCCGCGATCGGTGAAAACACCTGGTATTTCTTCCATATGATATACATTTTCGTCTCCAGCTTCGGCGTCAGTGGCCTGAACCACAGTCCGCTCTAAGGGCCGACGTCGGCCAGCCGGTATAAGACCAGAATGCACCCGAGTCCGGCTTTCAGATAAACAGAACCATTTGAAAACAGGTTGACGGTTCCGACCATATTCAACTGGTCGACCGCCTCCCCGCACCACCTGGGAAGGTCGACGCGCAGAGACTGCGGGGAACTGATGAGGGGAACACCCTTAAGATCCGGCGGCCATATCTCTGTTTTCTGCGCCAGTGGATTATCCGTCCGCATCAGAAGTCCCCAGGTGTCGCCGCCCGGCAGGGAGAGATAATTATACCTCGTCAGATCCGGCGGTTCCACAATCACCGCAAAATCAGAAAGCCCCTGCTCCAGATCATTTACCACCACACGGGTATCGCCGCTGGTGATATGAAAACGCAGTCCCGGATATTGCAGACGAAAATCCTTGATGGCGCCCGCCAGATGATGAATCAGCTCAGACTCCGCGCAGCCGATCCGCACCTCCCCGCCGGTCACATCATTTAAGGACTGAAATTCCTCAATGGTTCTGTCCGTCATGTCCAGAATGTCCTCCGCGCGCTTGCGCAGCAGGATGCCCTCCTCGGTCAGGCGCACATTATAATTTCCCCTGACAAACAGTTTACAGCCAAGCTCCGCCTCCAACTCTTTCAGCTGTTTCGATAACGTCGGCTGGGAAATATGCAGTGTCCGCGCCGCGCCGGTGATACTGCCCTCTCTTGCCACTTCAATAAAATATTGTAAAACACGCAATTCCATAAAAATTCTCCGTTTCCTGTTTATATCAATACCGGTATCCCTTTGCTCCAGTCAGTCTCTATCAGAACTCTCCACTTCGCGGTTGCCTCCAGTGTAAACTGCAGGTTTATTATACAAAAACGAGTTATTCTTTTCAAGAATATCCAGAAATAGAAATTAAATATTTGTCATTTCCATTCCTGCAATATAAAATATAACCAACAGACAGGATAACAGGAATTTGCAAAGGGGGGTGATCATCATGCCAGACGCAAACAACGAAGCCCAGTGCTTTTACCAGAATCTCATCGACATCGGCTTAGGCGAGGAAACGATTTCCCACTGTGTCTTTCTGAAAAAGGAAGGCCGCAGCCAGGAACTGCTGCTCACATTGCAGAACAGCAGGAAGACCTTGCTGGATCAGATTCACACAGATCAGAAACGGCTGGACTGTCTGGACTATCTGGTTTGCCGACTGAGCAAAAAAGGAGGCAAGCCATGAAAAAATACAGCAGACGGCAATTCACGAAGCTGGCAGCGGCCGGAGGAATCTGCGCGGCGGTTGGAATACTTACCGGCTGTATGGGTTCTGATGCAGGGAGTTCTGCTTCTTCCGGGGATGCGGATAACAACGACACAGCCGGAATAGATACGGATGAAACTACACTTGAAAACTCCGGAGCAGGCAACAGCTCCAATGGCAACTCTCTGGCAGGTAAAAATGACACATCCACCTCATCCGCGGATGAAAACTCATCGTCTGATATGTCCACCAGCGGCGCCCTGTCCGGCAGCAATCTCCTCATCGCATATTTTTCCTGCACAGGGACAACACAGCAGATTGCCGAGTGGATTGCGGGCGATACCGAAGCAGACATTTCCGAATTCATACCTGAGATGCCTTATACCGCGAACGATGTGGCGTATTATACCGGCGGACGTGCCGACCAGGAGCAGGCAGATTCTTCCTCTCGCCCCGCGATTTCAGGCGGTGTGGAAAACATGGAACAGTATGACTATATTTTCCTCGGCTACCCCATCTGGCACGGGCAGGCTCCCAGAATTATCAGTACCTTCCTGGAAAGCTACGATTTTTCCAACTTCATGATCATCCCGTTCTGCACCTCCCACAGCAGCGGCATCGGCTCCAGCGCGGAAAATCTGCATGGTCTGATTTCCGATACTGTTACCTGGGCAGATGGACGGCGGTTCTCCGGAAGTGCAACTGAACATGATGTGACCGAATGGATCGAAAGCCTGGATTTGCCGGAAAGTGAGGTTCCTGCCGTGCGTGAATTTGATTTTGAAGCAAAAACAGTCCTGTTAAACAGCGGCTATGAAATGCCCATCATGGGACTTGGTACCTACAGCCTGAGTGCTCAGGAATGCGCCGTTTCCATCGCCGCGCTTTTAAAAAGAGGAGGCAGGCTGATTGACACCGCCTATATGTACAGCAACGAAGCAGCCGTGGGGCAGGCTGTTTCAGACTCTGATGTACCGCGGGAAGAAATTTTCGTCATAACCAAGCTCTATCCCACTCAGTTTCACCGCGCCGCAGAGGCGATCGATGAGGCGCTTAAGCGAATGGAACTTGACTATATTGACATGATGCTCCTGCACCATCCGGGAAGTAACGATGTGGAAGCATACCTGGCGCTGGAACAGGCCGTCGCGGACGGAAAAGTTCGTTCCATCGGTCTGTCCAACTGGTATGTGGAGGAACTGGAGGAATTTCTGCCCCAGGTCAACATCACACCTGCGCTGGTGCAAAACGAAATCCACCCCTACTATCAGGAAAATGACGTAATCCCCTATATTCAGGACCTGGGAATTGTCGTACAGGGCTGGTACCCGTTCGGCGGACGAGGCTACACGGAAGAGCTTTTAGGGGACGAAACCATCGCCGCTATCGCTCAAACGCACGGGGTTTCCGCCGCCCAGGTGATCCTACGCTGGAACCTGCAGAAGGGCGTTGTGGTGATTCCCGGCTCCAGCAACCCGGACCATATCCGGGAAAACCTTGGCCTGTTTGAGTTTGAATTATCGGACGAAGAGATGGCGCAGATCAATGCCCTGGAAAGGGGCGAAAAGCACGACTGGTATTGAAATCCGTCAAAGCAAACGATCTGCGTCGATAAAACAAATATAAAAACGATAAAGCAACCCAGCAACCACAGGCTGACAAATTTAAAATGACTTTTAACTCAGAAAGCGAGGTATTATTTATGTTTATGGAAGAAAAATTGAATCTGACAACGGAATGGGACAAAACCTTCCCCAAAAGCGACAAGGTGGAGCACAGCAAGGTGACCTTCCACAACCGCTACGGCATCACCCTGGCAGCCGACCAGTATGTGCCGAAAAACGCAGCAGGAAAGCTCCCCGCGATTGCAGTCTGCGGCCCCTTCGGTGCGGTCAAGGAGCAGGCCGCCGGTTTATATGCCCAGACCATGTCGGAGCGCGGATTTCTGACCATCGCCTTCGATC
>JAJPXG010000121.1:0-427 GCA_021205565.1 Lachnospiraceae bacterium
ATGCGGAAAATGCGTTAAAGTCTGAAGAATGAATAAATAAAATAATAATGGAACATACACCAGTAAAGGGACGGTAAAAAGGCCGTCCCTTTGATTTTTCTTGTAAACGTCAATTATTACAATTTGCCTGTCATTCGCAGTAGATAAAAAATTGCTCACGGGAGAGCAGTATTGAGAAAGATTCAACTCTTCGCAAAATGCCGATTTTGCGAAGAGTTGATAGCACTTTTGGCCGATATATGGGCGATTATTTTATCTGTGATGGGATTTGAAGCTGTTTATAAATATATCACGAAGCTTATGATGCACCTGCTTTGTTTCTTTTTCAGCCTCTGGTGACTCTATAAATTCCCCGTTCTGCATGGAAGTCATCGTTTCATATTTTCTGCGTTCCGTTGACAGTCCTTTTTTACGAAGACGCCCGTTG
>JAJPXG010000121.1:437-56053 GCA_021205565.1 Lachnospiraceae bacterium
GTCGGCACACCGATTACCATACCAATCACACCGAAGAAACCGCTGAATACAATGATGGAAAAAATGACCCAGAAACCTGTAATACCTGTGGAATTGCCCAAAATCCTGGGTCCCAGTACATATCCGTCAAAAAGCTGCAGCAAAAGAATCAGCAGGCCAAAATACACCATATTCAGAGGGTGTGTTGGTTCCACTACAAAGACAAGAATGGCACAGGGAATGCCTCCGATAAATGGACCAAAAAACGGAATGATATTGGTTACACCAACAATCAGACTCACCAGACCATTGTACGGGGTACCTAATATGGTGGTAAAGAGGAGACACAGACAACCGATGATAAAAGAATCCAGCACTTTTCCGCCTATAAAGCCAATATAGGTTTTATGAGTATATTTTGCGTCTGCAAGAAGCTGATTTGCAGTATCTTCTGAAAACAGACAATATGCAATTTTTCGCGCCTGGCCGACGAACATTTCCTTGGAACTGATCATGTATAATGCAAATATAAAGCCAAGAATGAAATTCCACAGCGTATTCAGAACGGTAAGGCTTCCGGCAAAGACGGTCAGCAAAACACTGCTCAGATTGGCAAATAGTGTTGTAATAGAATCTTCTGCTTTGGTATAGAGAAAATTATACAGGTTTGTAACCTGTTCAGCAACTTCCGGGTAATCTTCAAAAGCTGTATTAAAAAATTCCTGTATATTTGCGGAATATACGCTGATATTTGCAATAATATCATTAATACTTGGAATAATCTGGGAGATAAACAGATACACGATCAGAAAAAGAACTACCAGTGTCAGAATCGCGGTCAACAGTACCGATATTCCGCGTGTTCCACATTTCAGTCCGGCTTTTTTAAGAATACGGGTTGTGACACTTCGTTCTATCCAATTCAGAATCGGCGTCATCAGATAGGCAATCACAAATCCATAGAAAACAGGCTTGAAGATACCGGCCAGAAAGTTATATGCAGAGGAAAGCTTCTCAGAATGAAACAGCACATAATATACGCCCATCAACGCAGCGCAGGTAACAAAGACAACTATGCCAATTCCAAGCGCATAATAACGAAATCCCGGCTCCGGTCTGCTGTTTTCTTCATCATCCGGTACATAATGATTTTGTTTGTGGATATTTTCCGAATTCTTATTCATGACGTTGTATTCCTCCAGCATTCGTTATTATATAACAATCCCTTTTTGTTTTCTACCAGTTTTTTATTCGAATTCTTAAAGTTTTTATGAACGCTTGCAGAATCCTTAAAATTGTAGTATGATACTGCAAATACAACTATTCGCAAAATACCAAACAAAAGGACTTGTGTCATGTCAGAAAACTCATATCATTCTGAGGTAGATAAACAAAATATAGCCAAATTACGCGAGGTACTCTCCACTCTTCCGCGCTTCCTGAAATCCTTTTTCCTGGGAATACAGGAAAACACATCAACGCGCACCCGTCTGGCATATGCGTATGATCTGAGGGTATTCTTTGAATATCTCCATGAAAATAACTCTGTCTGTCAGAAGATGGAAATTACCGACTTTCCTCTCTCACTGCTTGATCAGATCCGGAAAGAGGATATCGAGGAGTATATGGAATATGTCAGTTTTTATGTGAAGAATGATCATGAAATTACCAATAAAGAGCGCGGAAAAGCCAGGAAGCTCTCGGCGCTCAAAACAATGTACAATTACTTTTTCGTCAGTGAAAAAATCGAACACAATCCTGCTGCTCTGGTGCGTATGCCGAAGCTGCACGAGAATGCGATTATCCGGCTGGAGCCAAATGAGGTAGCCACTCTTTTAGACCAGGTGGAGGCCGGAGAAAAACTGACACCGAAGGAACTGGAATATCATAAAAAAACGCGCACCCGTGATCTGGCAATCCTGACACTGCTGTTGGGAACCGGGATTCGGGTATCGGAATGCGTCGGAATTGATATGACAGACCTCGACTTTGATGTCAACGGTGTCAAGGTGCGAAGAAAAGGCGGCTATGACGCTGTAGTCTACTTTGGTGATGAGGTAGAAAAAGCGCTTAAGGACTATCTGGATGAAAGAGAACTGATCATCCCCTGCGAGGGCCATGAGGACGCACTATTCCTCTCCCTGCAGAACAAGCGGATCAGTGTCCGCAGTGTGGAACTGTTAGTCAAAAAATATGCCTCCAGGGTAACAACGCTCAAAAAAATCACACCGCATAAGCTGCGCAGCACTTATGGAACCAGCCTTTATGAAGAAACCGGAGATATCTATCTGGTAGCCGATGTCCTTGGGCATAAAGATGTCAACACTACCCGAAAACACTATGCGGCTCAGGCAGATATGCGCAGGCGACAGGCCGCCAATAAGGTAAAATTGCGGGAGGATTGAATCATATTCCCGGATATCAGAATTTTAATTATCCGATATCCGGGTTCTTTTGTGTATCATCAGTTCTATCATTGGTATCTTGCCTGATTTATCCGGGATATTTTACTTAGTTTCTCTTTTGAAATGTTTTCCTGCGTATTTTCAAAAGCTTCTTTGGTATATATATGTATCTTAAGAGCGGCTCAGTCAGTGCCGTTCATAAGAACCTCGGAAGAATAATAGGGTACAACAATTGTAGTGCCGTAATAAATTGTGCCTTCACTGTCAAGCTGATTGATAGCTATAATCTCATCCGCAAGGTCTTTCACCGATTCATACCTGTCACTCATATAAGAATCGGCGATCTTCCACACACTGTCACCGGTTCTGACGTACACCTGTGTATAGTATTTGTGATAAACAGTCGTCTCCCTGTCGCGGGCAGCGGCAATCAGAGCGTTGGCTGATACAACAGCTGTAACCAGAAACAGAACAGAAAACAGCGTAACTGCAATCCTAACCTTTCTGATCTGCGCACGTCTTCTCTTTTCTTCCAGCTTCTCCCGTCTTAAATTTCTGCGATATTCAAAATTATGATCCATCATATCCTCCATCTTTCACAATATGCAAACACGAACATCTGTTCTGTATAAAGCTATTATATTGCCAGAACAAATGTTTGTCAAGAAAAATCGAACAAATTTTCGAGAATATATGTTTGCTTTTTGGAGGAGGATGTGTTACTATCTAAACAGGTTTTCAATGCATTTTGGAATATGGGGATTCACCTGTTCATACAAAAGATATGGAGGAACTATCATGAGCTATGAGAATTTATCAATGAAACAGCAGGAAATTCTGGAGTATCTGAAGGACTGTATTTTAAAAAAGGGATATCCGCCGGCTGTTCGCGAAATCTGTGACGCAGTCGGTTTGAAATCGACTTCCTCTGTACACTCCCATCTGGAGACGCTGGAGAAAAAGGGGTATATCCGTAAGGACCCGTCCAAGCCCCGTGCTATTGAAATCTGTGACGACAGCTTTCAGATGCTCCGTACTGAGATGGTCAATGTTCCCCTGGTTGGCAATGTGGCCGCCGGCACTCCTATCCTTGCTGAACAGAATATTGAAGGGTACTTTCCCATCCCCGCGGAGTTTATTCCGAAGGGAGAATCCTTTTCTCTGAAGGTTCGCGGCGATTCCATGATCAATGCAGGTATTTTTAACGGAGATCAGATTTTTGTACAGTGCTGTCAGGAAGCCAGAAACGGAGACATTGTTGTGGCTATGATTGAAGATTCCGCTACCCTGAAGACTTTTTATAAAGAAAACGGCCACATCCGTTTGCAGCCCGAGAACGACTCCATGGAACCGATTATCGTGGATGACTGCCAGATTTTGGGAAAGGTTTTTGGTGTTTTTCGTTTTTGCAGTTGATTCATCCTTTCATTATGCAGCAGTGGCGGTACACACAGAGCTGTTTTGCCTATCTGTCTGATATTCATGTATAAATTATCATTTTCCGGATATATTATAAGTCAAAAGGAGGTAATTTATATGGGTAACAAGGCATTAGACGGAACTGCTCTGACCATCGCCGTAATCGGGGCGATCAACTGGGGGCTGATTGGTTTTTTTCAATTTGATCTCGTCGCTTTTCTGTTTGGCGATATGAGCTGGCTGTCCAGGATTATCTATGCGATCGTGGGAATTTGCGGCCTTTATCTCATCTCGTTTTATTCACGTTTGGGAAACCGGGAGTGAATTCCGCTGCCTGTTTTGATCTGAGCGGGATACAACACGTAACTGATATAGAAAATGACAGGCATCCCAGCATGCATGGAAGCATGTGTGATGCCTGTCATTTTTCATTTACTTTCTTATACTTCCGGTCTATTTACAGTGAAAAAGAAAAGCTCCTCCGTACATGGAGCATTCTCTTTACAGAAAATCAGCAGCGTCCATCACGATGCCGTCCCGCCAGATGCGCTCCAGGTCATAAAAAAGCCTGTTCTCCTTATCAAAAACATGCACAATGACATCCTTAAAATCCATCAGAATCCAGTTTGCGCTGTCATATCCTTCCACCTGCTTTACAAAAATACCGGCTCTGCCTAAAACCTCCTGTACATTGTCACAAAGAGCCTGTACCTGACTGCGATTGGAACCGCTGGCGATAATAAAATAATCCGCAATCACGGTCACTTTGCTGATATCAATGATTTTGATGTCCTCGCCCTTTTTGTCGGACAACGCGTCAATTGCCAGTTTCGCGATTTCTTTTGATTCCATTTCCATGGTATGGTCTCCTTTACTTTTACTTTGCTTGTTTCAGATAATAATCCAGCGTTCGCTGTGTTCCTGGATGAATATCCGATTTTGATTTTGTTAAATACTCCATTGTATCCTGCAGGATTTTCAATACAGCCTGATCAATGTCACAGAAAGCCAGCTTGCGGATCTTAGGCAGATTGGCAGCCTTATTTCTGCCCGGTTCAATGTAATCTGCCACAAAAATAATTTTTTCCAGCAGACTCATACCAGGTCTGCCGGTAGTATGGCTGCTGATGGCGTTCAGGACATCTTTGTCTGTTTCCTCGTAAAGGTCTTTCGCAAGCTTTGCACCCAGCTCCGCGTGCAGCAGAGATGGATTTCTGCGTTCCACCGCGGAAATATTGATATGAAATTTCTCACACAGTGCAAGCTTTTCCGTATCGGAAAGGCACTTGGCGCAGTCGTGGAGCATACCCGCCCGCAGGGCCTTTTCCACATCCGCGCCATGAACGGCAGCCAGATTCGCGGCGGTATAAGCGACGCTTAGTGTATGCTCATAACGCTCGTCATCCATTACCTTTTTCATTTTCTTTCTGAGCTTTTTGAAATCCATACGCAATCCCGCCTTGCTTCTTCTTATGTGTATTTTGAGGTATACAGGCCGTTTTGCCGGATATAATCGGCAACCGGCTCCGGGATAAGACCGTCAGCCATATTCCCTTTTTTGATCATTTCCCGGATCATGCTGGAAGAAACGGACTGTTCACGAAAGGGAATCCGCACAATCCTAGCCTGGAAACAGGTCTTCAGCTCTTTAAGCAGTTCCATCAGCTCCTCATCTTCTTTTCCGGGGCGGCCTACGATTCCCAGTGTGCACAGGGCTGCAATTCTCTCCGGGTGATACCAGTGAGAAAAGTAGAAAGCAGAGTCTGCACCCATCAGAAAATAGAATTCATCCGCCGGATAAAGAGCATTCAACTCTTCGAGTGTATCCGCGGTATACGTGTTTCCGGGTCTTTTAATTTCGAGATCGCAGAAGGAAAAATAAGGAATATCCCGGATTGCCAGCCTTACCATATCTGCACGCACTTCTCCGGATGGGATATCCATATCTTTTTTTAAATAAGAACGACCGCTTGGCATGAACCAGACCTGATCCAGACCGCAGTATTCGTAAGCTGCCTGTGCCAGAGCCAGATGTGCATTGTGTATAGGATTGAAAGTACCGCCCATCAGGCCGATTTTTGCCATCTGTTTTCTCCTTTACAGGGGCAGCATAATCTTCTTATTGTCCTTGTTTTCTTTGTACAGAACAATTTTTTTGCCGATGACCTGTACCACCTGGGAACGGGTTCGGCCTGCAACTGTGTATGCAAGCTCCTTCGGATCGTCCAGGCAGTTATTCAGGACACTGATTTTAATCAGTTCTCTTCTGTTAAAAGCTTCACTGACCGCTTCCACAAACTCGGGCGTCACGGACGATTTTCCGATCTGCAGAACAGGGTCTAAATCGCTTGCAAGATGTATGAGATAAGCACGTTGTTTGCTTGTCATTTTCACTCCTTAGGTCCGATGATTGAAATATAATGATCGGACTTTAGTTTTTGTAATAATCAAAGGACAGATCCAGTACCTTCACGGTGTCGCCGTCCTGAATTCCCATTCTCTCCAGCTCTGCCAGAATTCCCTTCTCCTTCAGGAAATCCTGGAAGAATTTGAAGCCCTTTTCACTTTCCAGGTTGGTGTAACCAAGCATTTTCTCAATGCTCTGGCCTTCCACCACATAGGCTTCTTCCTTGCTGTCGTAGGTCACACTGAAGGGCCCGTCGTCGGTATTTCTCTCCAGTTCCGGGAAATATTCCTGCTCAAAGACAACCGGCTTTTCATCCAGACTGGATAGCATGTCCAGAACCCTGTATAAAAGCTCTCTGACGCCTTTTCCGGTTGCAGCTGAGATCGGCATGACCTGATAGCCCTGCGGCTCAAATTCGGCCTTCAGGCGGCTCACAGCCTCGGACGCACCAGCCGCATCCAGTAAATCAAGCTTATTGGCGGCAATTACCTGCGGCCGAGTGGGAAGGAGCGGATTATAATACTCCAGTTCCCGGTTGATGGCATAAATATCCTCCACGGGATCCCGGCCTTCGCTGCCGGCGGCATCCACAATGTGAATCAACACCTTCGTGCGTTCCACATGGCGCAGGAATTCATGGCCTAAGCCAATACCCTCGCTTGCACCCTCGATCAGACCCGGAATGTCCGCCATCACAAAACCCTTGCCGTCATCCAGATCCACCACACCCAGATTGGGCTGAAGTGTGGTAAAATGGTAATTGGCAATTTTCGGCTTTGCGTTGGAGACACGGCTTAAGAGGGTTGATTTTCCGACATTGGGAAAGCCCACCAGACCAACGTCTGCAATAACCTTCAGCTCCAGGATGAGCTCAAGCTCCTGCGCAGGCTGTCCGGGCTGGGCGTATTTGGGAGCCTGCATGGTCGGCGTGGCGTAACGGGCGTTTCCCCTGCCGCCTCTGCCGCCCTTTAAAAGCACTGTTTCTTTGGTGTCGCCGGACATGTCCACTATCACTTTTCCGGTGGTGGCTTCCTTAATAACGGTTCCGACCGGCACCTTGATATAAAGATCCTCGCCGCTTTTGCCTGTTCGGTTCTTTTTATCACCTTCGGCGCCGCTCTCAGCCACGTATTTCCGCACATGTCTGAAATCCGTCAGAGTATTCAGGCCTTCATCCACGCAGAAAATCACACTGCCGCCGTTGCCGCCGTCCCCGCCGTCCGGTCCGCCGTCCGGGACAAATTTTTCTCTTCTGAAGGAGACGTGACCGTTGCCGCCCGCTCCGCTTTTTACAATGATTCTTGCTCTGTCGGCAAACATCTGCCGCCTCCTTTAAAACTGATCTGTCTGTCAGGGAAGACAGGCCGGAAAATGAAAGAGCTCCAAACATCTATGTCTGGAGCCCCGTTTCTGATCTGTGCTGCTTAAGCCTCGGCCACCGGATATACAGAAGCCTTCTTCTTGTCGCGGCCCATTCTCTCAAATCTGAGAATTCCGTCTGCAGTCGCAAACAATGTGTCGTCTCCGCCACGGCCTACATTTGTGCCGGGATGGATCTTCGTGCCGCGCTGTCTGTAAATGATGTTACCAGCCTTGACAAACTGTCCGTCCGCTCTCTTTGCACCAAGTCTCTTGGATTCGGAATCTCTGCCGTTCTTGGTAGAGCCCATTCCTTTTTTATGGGCAAAAAACTGAAGGTTCAGATTTAACATGACTTTACACCTCCTTAAATTCCAATAAACAATACTTCCCGCCGTACTGCCGGCTGATGTCACTCAAACCAAGAACCAGCGTATCCATCAGAGTCACCGCTTCAGATGATAGGCTGCTTTGAAAATCGCAGCGGATAAAGCCGGTCTCCTCATTGGTCTGCACTTTAAGCTTTGTGTCCGTGAATTTCTCCAGCCCGTTGATGGTGTTGATTACCAGGACGGAAATGGAGGCACAGACCATATCCTTTTCAAAGTGAAACCGCTTATGTCCTGCATGTCCCATGCAAATCATGGAACGATAGCTGTCTCCTGATTTTTCAAAAATGATTGTAGTCATATACCAGATATAGCCAAAGCACTTACGCGTTGATCTTATCGATCTTTACCTGTGTGTATGCCTGTCTGTGACCGTTCTTTTTGTGATAGCCGGTCTTTCTCTTATACTTGTAAACGATGACCTTTTTGCCTCTGCCCTGACCGGTTACGGTCGCTGTGACAGTTGCACCGGCTGCATCCGCGCCGGCCCTGAAAGTCTCACCGCTTACTGCCAGGACCTGGTCAAAAGTAATTTCACTGCCGGTCTCTGCGTTGAGCTTCTCAACTCTGATCACATCACCTTCGGCTACTTTATACTGCTTGCCGCCTGTTGCAATAATTGCGTACATCCAAGACACCTCCTGTTATTTACTCGCTAACTGCGGTGACACCCCATTTTGGGCATACTTATACCTCGTTAAGCGGCATACCTTAGGTATAATAGCAACTGTTTGGACGTTTGTCAACTGTTTTTTGGCTCTAAGAGGTGATTTTTTGAAGGCCTTAGTATTGCTCCTCCAGAAGCTTCACGTATTCATAGAGAAAATCCACCGTGCCGTCGATCCCCAGCTTGCCGCTGTCCACGCACAGATGGTAGCTGTCCGCTCTGCCCCATTTCTTGTCGGAGTAATAATTATAATAGCTCTGGCGCTGCTTATCGGTCTTGCGGCAAAGCTCCTTTGCTTCCGCGACAGTCACATTCTGGCGCAGGCTGATTCGTTTGGCCTTTGCATCTTCCTGTCCGAAGATGAAAATATTCAGGCAGTGCGGAACTTCCCTGAGCGCATAGTCTGCACACCTGCCGACAATGACACAGGCCCCCTCCTCGGCAATCTTTTTGACTGTATCGAACTGAGCAAGGAAAACCTTCTGGCTGATGGGCATATCGGTAAAGCCCTGATTATAACCAAATGAATAGCTGTCCATCACCATGGTATACAAAAAAGAACTGGTGGGACGTTCATCGTGCATCTGAATCATTTCTTCGGCAAATCCGCTTTCCTTGGCCGCTCTGGCCAGAAGCTGCTTATCATAATAAGGCGCCCCCATTTTTTTAGCCAGCTTTTCGCCGATTTCACGTCCACCGGAGCCGTACTGTCTGCCAATTGTCACTACTGTCTTCATGTTAATACCTCCTGTTTCTCGTAAAATGATAAGATGAACTGTCACTTCTTCACGACCGTCAGAAAAAGGGTGCACATCCGAGGAAAACGTGAATCGTAATCATTCATAGCTTTTTAAGTTAGTTCAATAATACCAAAAAAGGAGAAATAAAACAAGCGTTTTTGTGAATTTTGACAACGCTTTATGAGCTCAGCACTTCAAGAAGATGAGAAAAATACTCCGGCAACGGTGCATTCACTTCGATATATGCTCCCGTCCGCGGATGTATAAATCCAAGTGTCATGGCATGCAGGCACTGCCCCTGGAGCTTAAATGGGGATTTGCGTCCTGCTGCGTACAGTTCATCTCCTAACAGCGGGTGACCGATACTAGCCATATGCACACGAATCTGATGGGTGCGACCGGTTTCAAGCTGACAATCAATGTATGTGTATCTGTCAAAACGCTTCAGTACCCGATAATGTGTCACCGCTTCCCTGCCGTTTTTTTCATTGACAGCCATTTTTTTGCGGTCAGTCGGATGTCTGCCAATCGGGGCATTTACCGTTCCTTCATCTTCTGCGATATTCCCAAAACAGATGGCATGGTAGACTCTTTTGATGGAGTGCTCCTTTAACTGCGCGGCTATGGCATTATGAGAAAAATCATTTTTGCAGACAATCAGAGAGCCTGTTGTGTCCATATCAATCCGGTGCACGATGCCGGGCCGCAGGACACCGTTGATACCGGACAGTTCATTCCCGCAGTGGTACAATAGGGCATTTACCAGTGTGCCGCTGTAATGCCCCGCAGCCGGATGCACCACCATACCCTTTGGCTTATTGACAATAATGACATCCGAATCCTCGTAGAGGATATCCAGAGGAATGTTTTCCGCCTCAATTTCAGGCTCAATCGCTTCAGGCAGGGTAAAAGTTACATCGTCGTCAGTCGAGACAGGAAAGCTTGCCTTGAAGACTGCAGTGCCGTTGACTGTGACGCCGCCTTCTTTGATCAGTTTTTGAATAAAAGATCTGGACAGAGAATCGGTGAGAAGGCCAAGCGCCTTGTCAATCCGTTCCCCGTCCAGTTCTTCGGTAATTTGAAAATAATATGTTTTCATTCTGTTTTCTGCCCTGGGATAATATAGTCCAGATCTTCGTTGCTGTAATAAAAAAGTATCAGCACGACCAGCAGTGCCATGGAAACGGTAATACAGCAGTCTGCAACATTGAAAATCGGGAAATTTATCAGCTTAAAATAAATAAAATCTACCACAAACTGCTGTAAAAGTCTGTCAATAAAATTGCCAACAGCGCCGCTTAAGGTGACAACCAGCGTATAAATCAGCGGCAGGTATCTGCTGTTTTTGGACAAATGGACAATTTCCAGGACCGCAACCGCGATGAAAACCGCTGTCAGGATATAAAACAGCAACTGCATACCCTGAAACGTGCCCCAGGCAGCGCCGGTGTTTTCCAGATAATGAAACTCCAGAACGCCGTCTATCAGCACCAAAGAGCCATCCTGTAAGGCTGTGGAAGCCCAGTTTTTGGTGACTCTGTCGAACACCAGGAGGACAGTGAATAATATCAGAGAGTTCAAGCGCCAGTGCCTTGTCAGGAAGTTTTTCATTATGCCTTCATGTCCTCTTCACTAAATCGGATCTCCTCGATTGCCTCCAGAATCTCCTCATCTGTCACAGTCCGGTCGATAAAGGCTTTGCCGATTCTCTTAAGGAGAACGAATTTAATCGCCCCAGCCTCCATTTTCTTATCGGATTTCGTGTAGGCAAGGATTTCTTCCGGATCAATCCCTTCGACGGTAATCGGCAGATAGAATGGGACGAACATATCCCGCACCTCATAATATTCCTCAGCCGTGATCAGTTCTTTTTTATAGGAAATAAAGGCCGCGGCCACACAGCCTAATGCGACACATTCCCCGTGCAGCAGTTCAAAGCCCTTAGCTTTCTCAATTGCGTGTCCGATGGTATGACCAAAGTTTAAAAGAGCCCTGTCTCCCTGTTCATACGGATCCTTTTCCACCACCAGCTTTTTGATCGTGCAGCTCTGATAAATCATGTCTTCCAGGACAGTTTTATCCTTCCCGCAGATTTCATACATATTATCGAGAAGCCAGGTATAAAAGCCTTCATTTTTAATCAGGCCATGCTTCATCACTTCGGCGAAGCCGTTAAAAAACTGTCTGCCGGACAGCGTATCCAGCGTATCGACATTCATGTAGACCAGAACAGGCATTTTGAAAGCACCGACCATGTTTTTATAGCCGTCAAAATCCACGCCGGTTTTGCCGCCGATCGAGGAATCGCACTGCGCCAGTAATGTTGTCGGAACCTGAATATAATCCACACCCCTCAAATAGGTAGCGGCGATATAACCGGTCACATCTCCGCCCACTCCACCGCCGAGAGCAAGCAGCATATCTTTACGGTCAAAGCCTTTCCCGATCAGAAATCTGTAGGCTTCCCTGACGGTGTCCAGCGTCTTGTGCTCTTCACCAGCCTCAAATGCATAAATTGTCACGGACCGGCAGACACTTTCCAGCAGATCTGCCAGCTTTTGCGCATACAGCGGAGCTACATTCGTGTCCGTGACGACACAGATTTTTTTATCCGCTGCATCAAGCTTTTCAATTTCCGGTAATATTTCCTCAAATCCCTGCGTGATAACAATATCATAACAGGGTTTTCTGTCCTTTAAAATCGGTAAACGTTGTGCCATAATAAGCTCCTGACTCTAAGAAAGGCTTCCCCGGCCTAAACCAGGGAAGCCCTGCCGCAATCTGAATTAATATGTATCTTCCTGAGAATTCTGACCAAAGACCTCGAGGAAATCACCGGAAATCTCTACAGACTCGGGCGTCACGATAAAAATACGCTGTGATATTTTCTGAAGATTACCATTCATGGCATAACAGCTGCCGGATGTAAAATCCAGAATTCTCTGTGCCGAGAGCTCGTCGATATCCTCCAGATTGAGTACTACCGTGCGGTTCTGCAGCAGGGTATCCGTAATATCACGGGTTTCATCCACTTTTGTAGGTTTAATCACACAAACTTCCATGCCGCCTCCTATATTTACGTTGCGCTTCTGTCTCATAGGTACCGGTCTGCTGGCCTTTTTCGGCGTTTTGGGCGCTGTAAAGGACGGTTCGGGATCTGGTACCGCTCTCAGATTACTGATCGGGGCTCTCTCCGGCTCATCATAGTCCTCGTCATCCATGGCATCGTCATACTCGTCGTATTCTTCGTCCTCGTCATCCTTGCCTATGGAAATGAAATCAGCCAATTGCTTCATCACACTCATGGAAAACTCCTTCATTCGCATCGATCCTGAAAAGACCGATTGTTTTACACTCTTCTTATTATCACTTTTTTTGCATGTAATGTCAACTGTTTATTCTCAAAACATGGATACAAAAAGTTTACAAATTACTCATAGATAATATCATTTTCACTCACGGCGTCAGCGTTGAGTACGATATAATCGTAAGCACTCAGACCATAGGTAGTGTTGGACTGCACGATCGCATAAAGCTCATTTTGTTCTAAGATCGTAATCTGTCTGAATTCAGCATATCCCTTGTTAATATTGTAAACGCCGGTCAGTGTTCCGGTTGTATAAATCTGGTAAACGTCAGAGCTGTCAAGCTTATATATTCTCGTCCCCTGGCTGACAGCCGTGTCATCCAGATAATATTGATTCTCCTTCAGAGAATATGGCTCCACTTCGGTTCTGGTGACTGTCAGGCCGTCATCCCCATAAGTCTCAACCAGGATATAATAGGCGTCTTCCTCCTCCACATAAGAAACATATTCCTCAGGAACAAGATAAAAGGATTTCTCAACGATGGAGGAAACCGGAATCTTTAAGCCGGTCTCGTCCTCCGAAACAATCTCTATTTCCAGAAAGCGGTCTGCCGAGAAATTAACACTGCCGCTCTGAAAAGAAAGAACCAGAAGGGTTTCTCCCAGGCTGTTGACAGTCGTAGACACATCCGCCCAGAGCAGGAGGTCATTTTTGAGGAAACGAACCTGTACCACTTCTTCGCTCAGGTAATATTCGAGCTTCTCTTCATCCACACCGGTTATAACGACGTCATATTTTTCGGAGGGTATGATTTTATATACAATATCGCCTTCCGAAACAAGCATGTTGCTGACCAACTCGGTACGGGAATAATCAGTCTGTTCCAGCAGTGCGGAGGTAACTTCCTCCACTGTCAGATCTTCAAGACCGTCTGTCCAGTAGGCAACAAGCCCTGTATCAGCCGCATAATGATATGCGATCATACTGCTCGTGCTGTCATACAGAGAGCTGATATTCTCCAGCAAAAGAGTATTCACCAGCTTATCTGTCTGCGAGGTCAGTGTGGAGTGAAGATCGTATACCGATGAGAAGCTGTCATCACTGTATTTTTCCAGAAAAGTATCAATCAGATAACGAAATTCTTCCTTATCGCTGTCGGACAGAGAATTTTCATCCGCATTCAGCAGATCTGTGTAATCCTTGATGGTGCCGCTGGAATCCAGTGTATAAACAAGGTTGCCTACAGCAACGCGCTCTTTTTCTGCAGCAAAATAGTTGACATAGCCGGCGCCGTCACTGTATACAACCGTCTCTTCCCTGACAATCACTCCGGTATAACGTGTATTCTCCACAAGGGAGCCCTCTCTGACCTGATAGCTCTGAATCTGTTCTCTGGAAAGATAGGTTGCTACACAGACCATCACATAAATAAATACCACTGCCAGAATGATCACGCCGATATTCAGTTTTGACTGTTTGGGAAAGGGAACCACATTGTTTTTGGCGGCCTTGCCTTTCGTCCTGCCGGTATTTTGCGCCATGTATCCTCCAATAAGAATGGAGAATGTGCCGCGGCACATTCTCCACATTTTCTCTGCCTTTATCCTGTCCTACACGGCGACTGCAATATCAGATTTTAATGCTTCCGGAATATCCTCACCGTCAAGTGAAACACTGATGGTGAAATCCACATGGAACTGTTCTGAGAGCTTCTTGATTTTCTGGATGGTGGGAGTAATATCCAGTCCTTCCAGGGCTGCAATCTTTAAAAAGCCGTCAATATAAACAGCCTGCAGATCATGATCCTGCGAAATAATACCGGAAAGAAAACCAACAAATTCATCAGCGTCAGTGATCATGTAATCAGTCACATTGATCAGACGGATTTTATTATTCAATTCATACATATGCTTGGTGCTCTTGTCAAGATAGACAATGTTGCCTTCCACGGATTTGATGTGGTTGTTTGCCTTATCCAGTAATTCCTTTGTCTTGCCCTTGCCCTTGTCGCCAACAATTAACTGAACCATATGTAGTCCTCCTAAATGTGAAATAGTAGTATTATTATAGTAAATCTGCCGTCAAAAAGCAACCTTTTTCATAAATTCTTCAAAAGGTGCCGGAATTATTAATCAATTCCAGCATAGTCTTCATTTCCCCGTAAACAGAATCTCTGTCATAACTGTCCAGTATAATGCCGATATAAGGATTGCCGTTTACATCCTTGACATAAAGAGCCAGACACTGTCCGGCCTGATCCGTATATCCGGTTTTCCCGCCAAGTATGGTGATGTTCTCCGGGGTCTCATAAAGCTGCCTGAAATACGCATTGGTCGTATTCACACTGATGGTCTTTGCAGTGCCGTATGCATCATAATAAGTCGTCGTATAGCTGGACTGAGAAATGATCTGTGTAATCGCATCATATTTGACCGCTTCCTGGAAAATCAGGTAAAGATCATATACAGTGGTATAATGGTCATTGTCATGAAGACCATGCGGATTGGTAAAATGCGTATTAGTCGCGCCCAGCGCATTTGCCTCCTCGTTCATCATTTCCACAAACGCTTCCACACTGCCGCCAATGTTTTCCGCTATCAGATTTGCCACGTCATTGGCTGAGTAAATCAGAAGGATATTCAATGCCTGTTCCAATGTCATGGTATCGCCAGCAGAAAGCCCGGCAAGCTGCGCTCCGTTTTCCGTAATCGTCACCGCATCAGTAGCGGTCAGTGTCTGATCCAGGCTTCCGTATTTGACTGCCACGACAGCCGTCATCAGCTTGGTCAGACTGGCCATATAAAGCTTGGAATGCATATTGTACGCATATATAACCTCATGATTTGTCAGGTCAAACAGCCCTGCCGCAGAAGCATATTCAATTTCAAAATCATCATAAGATACACTGGTCTCTCCCACTGCAAGATTCGCCGCGAAGGATGTGGCACGCTCCTCAGTCGAAACCGTGATCAGTTCATAACTGTTATTGCCTCCCTGCTCCTCAAAGGCCGCCTTGAGGTCAGTGCCGCAGCTGGTCAGAAAAGTCATGGCCATACAAACACAAAGCAGAAAAGCAACAGTTTTTTTTCTACCTGTAAGCTTCACGCCAATCCAAATCTCCTCTGTCCATTGCTCTGATCATAATTTCTGCGCTTGCAAGATTGGTAGCAAGCGGAATATTGTGCATATCGCACAGCCGGATGGTATTGTCCACATTCGGCTCGTGGGATTTCGGGGAAAGCGGGTCTCTTAAAAAGATAACCAGGTCGATCTGATTCTGCTCTATCTGGGCGCAGATCTGCTGCTCTCCGCCCAGAAGTCCGGCCAGTAATTTATGAATAGAAAGATTAGTAACTTCCTCAATCAGTCTTCCTGTAGTCCCAGTAGCATATAATTCATGTTTGGAAAGCAATACGCGGTACGCGATACAAAAATTCTGCATCAGTTTTTTCTTGTTGTCATGTGCGATCAATGCAATGTTCATGCTGCAATACCCTCTCTCTTTTTTCTTTGCTGTAATTTGACGTTCAATACAAAGCCTATCCCCATATACAGGCTGAGCAGTGAAGTAAGTCCGTAACTGATAAAGGGAAGTGGCAGACCGGTATTGGGAAGCAATAGCGTCGCCACCCCGATATTAAAAAATGTCTGAAACCCGATCCAGGCGGCTACCCCCGCCGCCACAAGACGCCCGGCCAGATCCTTCGCCTTATATGCCACATACAGGCATTCCAGAACAATGGAAAACAATACTGCTATCACGGCCAGACTGCCCTTGAAGCCGAATTCCTCGCCGATAACGGCAAAGATAAAATCTGTGTGAGGCTCCAGAATATAACTGCCGTTTTTTAAGCTGGTCACCTCATTGTTTTTGTATCCCTTGCCGTCAAGCTGTCCGGAAGCTATCGCCTTGACACTGTAGAGCTGCTGCCATGCCGTATCCGGATATTCCTCCGGATACAGGTAGGCCAGAATTCTCTCCTGCTGATGTGATGCCAGCAAAGTAGAATCCGGCTGGATCGCCAGAAAAATGAAAATCGCTCCTACAGGAATCACAATTGCGAAAGCGGCCACCACATATTTCCAGCTGATCCCGCCCACAAAAATCACCGTACACAGGATTGTAGCAATCACAATGGCAGTGGACAGATCCGGCTGTTTTAAAATCAGATAGGCCGGAACGGCAAAGAGAGCCACGATAATCACTAAAAGCCAGGGCTTGTTGATATCGCTCTTATGTTTCATAATAAACTGTGCCAAAAATAAAATCAATAGTAATTTCGATATTTCCGACGGCTGAAAAGTAAAACTTCCGATCTGAATCCAGCGCTGTGCATTATTGGAGCTGTCTCCGATCTCTGTATATAACGTCACAAACAGGAGAACTGTCATGAAAGCATAAATGACCCAGTAAAGCTTCAGAATTTTAGTATAATCAATCACGGAGATCACAAGCATCAGTATGATGCCGATGACCATACCCATAATCTGCCTGCCCTGATAATTTTCATTCGCGCTTCCGATAGCATATACGCCCATGACTGACGCAGCGATGACAAAGATCACCAGACGAAAATCATAATATCTCCAGTTGTATTTTTTGAGCATTCTTTCTCCCTTCCGTAAAAGGTTTATGTACTACTTCCCATTTCCAATATCGAGAATAGGAATATTGGCGCTCAGGACAGGATTTTTGGCACCCCTGTCTGTGCTTGCCGTTTTGCTGATCTGAATTTCCATACTGTCCGTGTCTATCTTCATATACTTTGACAGAACCCTGACAATATCATTTTTGATCATCTCCATGGTCTCGGCGGAGCAGTTGACCCTGTCGGATATCAATAATATTTTGAGACGATCCCTGGCCACCTCCCTGGAGCTTCTGCGTCTGAAAAAATTTCTCATATCGCTGCCTCCTAACCGGTCGTATGGAAAATACCGGAGATTCTGGTCCAGAAAGTAATCCTGCCGCCAATCTCCATATTGAGGGGAACATCCTTGCCGGAAACCCTGTAGGATATATTCTGATAAGCCTTTCCGGCCGGCGTCATGCTTCCAACAAGCGGTTCTCCCTGATTGGTGGATATGACTACATGCTCATCATCCGGGACAATACCGATCAGCGGAACGGATAAAATGTCTGTCACATCGGACGCACTCATCATATCTCCTCTGCGCACCATATCCGGGCGCAGTCTGTTGAGTACAAGCTCAATCTGTGAGAATTCCCGCGCCTCTAAAAGGCCGATAATCCGGTCCGCATCACGGATCGCTGATACTTCCGGCGTTGTTACCACAATGGCTCTGTCAGCGCCTGCCACTGCGTTCTGGAAGCCCTGCTCGATCCCGGCCGGGCAGTCTAAGATAATATAATCAAAGATGTCTCTTAAATGGGTTACCAGTTTTACCATTTGAGAGGGATTAACGCTCGTTTTGTCCCGTGTCTGGGCACAGGGCATTAAGTACAGGCTGGGATGGCGCTTGTCCCGGATCAGTGCCTGCTTTAAGCGGCAGCTGCCTTCGACCACATCCACCAGATTGTAGACGATGCGGTTCTCCAGTCCCATCACAACATCCAGATTGCGAAGGCCGATGTCCGTATCAATGAGACAGACCTTGTACCCCATGGCGGCAAGACCTGTGCCGAGATTTGCGCAGGTTGTGGTCTTTCCGACGCCGCCTTTCCCGCTGGTAATGACTAACACTTCACTCATAAGGAGTTCCTCCAAACAGATTATTGCCAAAATCGCGGCTTTCTCCTGAAGGTATGATAAGCTTAGTTGTCATTTGCAAGATTAGAGGAAGCCATATCGGAAGCATCCGAATGTGTTACCTCATCTTTATCTTCTGCAAAATAATATTCAAAAATCTGCTCGGCCAGCTGCGACGCGTAAGACGAGCTGTAGCCATAACAAATACGGCAGGCGACACTGATTTCCGGATCATCGTATGGCGCGTAGCCTACAAAAAGCGCGTGGTCAGGGCGTGAAGAGCTCTCCTGAGCAGTACCGGTCTTACCGGCAACAGCCACAGTCTCCTCCAGATCTGTGAATACGCTGGAATTTAATACCACCGCATGCATTCCTGTGTAAATGGTATCCCAGGTACTGTCATCAAGATCCGCTGTGTTTCTGACCTCGGCCTCATATTCCTCTAAAACGCTGCCCTCCGGGTCTGTCAGCTTGTCTAAAAGCGTCAGATTATAACAGGTACCGCCGTTGGCGATTGTTGTCACATAACGAGCCATACCAACTGTCGTGTAGGAGTTTGTACCCTGTCCGATAGCGGACAGTACAGGCAGCTCGGTGGAAACCTGCGGCTCTGATTCTGAAATCTCCACGCCCGATGTTTCCGTCAGACCGAACAGATCCGCATAGTAAGCCAGCGTCTCAAGACCAAGGTCAGCGTCATAATCACCGTTTTCATCGAGACTCAGCTGATATCCCACTTCATAAAAGAAATAGTTGCAGGAATGCTGAATTGCCTGGGTTGCTGTCAGAGAGCCATGTGCGCCCGGATAAATCCAGCAGCGATAGGACGCGGTGGTAAAACGGTCAAAAATACCGGTACAGGTAATCCTCGTATCCGTATCAATCACGCCCGTCTCAAGCCCGGCCGCAGTTGTTACCATCTTAAAAGTGGAACCGGGTGCAGATTTCTGCTGCGTCGCATAATTATACAGCGGATTGGACTGATCGGACTGCAGCGTCGCATAATAATCTGCGTCGACGGAATTTGCCATTTTATTATTATCATAGCTGGGATAGGAAACCAATGCCAGCACCTTGCTGGTATTCACATCCGTCACAACTACGCTGCCGGCATATGGATCCAATGCAAGCTGTGCAGGTGTGATATCCAGATTCTGTATCCTGTCAATCATAAACTGATAAGCTGAGGTTTCACCTGAGTACAGTGACTCTATCGTCTCCTCATCCAGATCCACGATTTCCTGCTCAATCAGGATTTTACAGACCTGTGTGCCGGTGATGGTATCCGTCTGAATCATATATTCAATAATCAGCTTCTGATAAGCAGACGATTCCTCAGCAGCTTCAAACATAAATTCTATCAGCTTATCAAAAATTTCCTGTGAATCCGCATAGTCACTGTCCAGATCCAGCTGCGTCACATCGATCCAGTTCTGTGAAATACAGTATTCCAGATATTCCGTCATGGAAATGGATTCATCGGTAAACCAGGCCTGATATACCTCGTCAGACGTATCAACCAGATCCATATCAATGACGTCATATCCTTTCAGGATTTCAATCAGCTGTTCCTGATAGGCCTGATATTCTGCGCTCAGCTCATTGTATGCCGTTTTACCATAATAAACTTCCTCATACAGCGCTTCATATCGGTTCTGTTTATAGGACAGATAAGCGGAATAAACCTCCTGTTCCACTTCACCAGCCTCGTCCCCGGCCATATGGGAGAGACTGATGACATTATTGGAAAACAGTGCATTATAAACATCATAAATCGGAATAATGATATCAGAACTGTCTTCATTATCCGCCATGGTATAGGTCTTTACATTCCGTATCTTCGCTACCAGTATACCAGCAATGCTCTGTTCCAGTATGTCGTAACATGCGATCTGCAGTTCAGAATCAATCGACAAATAAACATCATTTCCGGCAGTCGGAGAAACATAACCTTCGGTATCCAGAACGCTTCCGACAGTGTCTACATAAACGGTCTCATAGCCTTTCACGCCCTGCAGTTCCAGCTCCATATACTGCTCAATGCCTGTCTTTCCCACCACATCACTGGAGGTATATCTGGCTTCCTCCCCGTTTTCAACAAGCTGGGCGTTCAGATCTTCCAGCTCCGTGCTGCTGATTTTACCCGTATAACCCAGGATTTGTGAAAAATACTCGCCGTACGTATATCTGCGGACAGTGTCCTGCTCGATGGAAACACCCTGCAGCTGGTCAATATTTTCCATAATAACAGCCACAGTGGCCTCGCTGACGTCTGTAGCCACTGTAGTACCCAGATAAACCTGATAGGAAACCAGGCTCATCGCATAACGGATTGTGACAATCTGCAGGACCTCGGTTTTGGTATAGCCCTTCCCGATTGTAAAAATGTCATTTCCGTCCTCATCCTGCAGTACGTTTCCCTCATCGTCCGTTTCATATTCTCCCACCGCAAATCCGTAGGTGGAATCACCGGCCAGATACTGCATCATCTCTTCCGCCGTAGCCGTTTCCTGTTCATAGGTCAGATCCTCAATGTAACTCTCTCCATATACATCCGCCTTGAAACGAAGCAGCGTGGTTCCGCTGACATCATACTGATAAACACCGTTTTCATCCAGATAGATATGGAAATCGCTGTAAATACTGTCTCCGTTTTTCTCGATCATTTTGATCAGCGTATAAATATTTTCATTCAGGAGCTGATTTTTGGTGCTGGAGCTTTCATAAACATCCTCAATTTTGACCGTATAAGAAAGCTCATTGTAGGCCAGAAGAACACCATTGCAGTCATATATATTGCCGCGCGTCGCGGAGATGGTTTTTGTTTTCTGAATGGAGAGCTCATATTCCTCCAGATAGGTTTCCCCCTCTACGATCTGCAGAATAAAAAGCCTGTGTACCAGTGCGCAGATACAGACAGCAAATATAACCCCCATAAGAAACAGTCTGGAACTAAGTATCCTTCTGATCCAATCTCTGAATGTTTCTAACATCTGTTTCTTCTTTCTCCTTCTCCTTCAGATCGATACGCCTCAGGCGTTGGGCAATCAGCGTAATAAAAGGTAAACAAACAACTGCAAGAAGCAGCGTATAGACCAGTTCGGGCAGAATAATGCTCTGAAAATAACTCTGAAAATCAAATCTGCCGCGCAGCAGGAAATTTGTCACATACATGACGAAATTGTACATCAGGTCAGACACCGCAACCACCACGATGGGAAAAATGAATTCATCTTTATAAAAAAAGCGCGCCATGCTGCCGGCAAAAAAAGCAATCAGCAGATAAAACAGACCGTAAACGCCCAGTACGGATCCATAAAAGATATCACAGAGCAGTCCGCAGATCATCCCCGTCACCATGCCAGTATTCATTCCCTGCTGAAAGCTGGAAAAAACGGTCAGCAGAAGGAGGACGTTGGGGGAGATCCCGTTAAATGTAAATTTTGGAAAAATGGTAGTATGCAGAATATATGCCAAAAGAATCAGCACTGCCTGCAGACAGCATTTTCTGACTGCCTTTAACAATTACTTATTCCTCCTCGTAGGTTTCCTTTAACTCCAGTATGACCAGAACCTCCTCCAGATGATTGAAATCGACGGCAGGCAGAATGGTGCCGGATTTGGTCATATTATTCGCATCTGTCTCAATAGACTGAATATAACCGACGACCAGGCCGGGAAGAAATTTGTCGCTGATATTGCTGGTCACAACCTTATCTCCCACTGCCGCGGAATCAGTTGTATCCAGAAGATCAGAAAAGCTGATGATCCCATCGCTCTGGATCAGGGAAAGATCCCCCTCCACCAGCAGATTGTCCTGTGTAGAAAGAAGCTGGCTCATGATATAAACATCATCGGATATGATGGAAGTCACACGGGCCCAGTTGGGTCCTACTTTTGTAATAATTCCCACCAGACCGCCGTCTGCGATGACATTCATATTGACGGCAAGCCCGTCTTCCGTTCCCTTATCAATCACAAAAGAATAATACCAGTTAGTACTCTCACTGGATACGATCCGTGCCCCGGTTTTCGTATAGCTCTCGTATTCCTCATCCAGATCATAAAGCTTGCGGAGTTCATTCAGTTCATATCTGTCCTGCTGCAGACGATTGTTCTCTACAGTAAGCTCATCCACCTGTTCCTGCAGGCTTTCATTTTCCGCAATCAGCTCCTGCATATCGGCAAAGAGATCAGCGCGGTCAGTTAAAAATGTTCCTGCCACAGAGATGCCCTTCTGAAACGGTATCACCACATATCCTGCCACATAGCTTAAAGCAGTGTCAAATACGCTTGTAAAGATACTGAGGACCAGAAGCAGACAGCAAAAGGCAGATAAAGCAAAAAGGAGATATTTACTGGGTATCGTAAATTTTTCTCCCTTTTTTTTGATTACCGGACTCATTTATTCATTCCTTCTACCGCAAATGCGACTGTTTTGAAATAGTCCTCATTGATGACCTTGGAAAGACCGACCGCCACGCTCGTGAGCGGATTCTCTGAACAAATCACCTTCAGCCCCGTACCGGCGGCTAACTGCTCGGCAAAGTGAGCAATCTGAGAGGCCCCGCCTGTCAGATAAAGGCCGTTGCGGTAAATGTCAGCGGAAAGCTCCGGGGGTGTGCGTTCCAGAATCAGCTTGACATGATCAATGATCGTGGCAAACTGCTCTGACAGCGCCTGATTGATCACTTCCAGGTCAACGGTACGCTCCATGGGAAGGCCAGTCACGATATCTCTGCCAAAAACGACGGCCTTCGTGTTGCTGTCCTCCAGCTCGCGGATACTGATTTTCAGCTTTTCAGATGTCTTTGAACCGATGACAAGGTTGTATTCCTTGCGGATCGTGGATTTAATGGTCTCATCGAATCTCATGCCGCCGGTTTTGATCAGACGGCTTAAAACGATACCTCCAAGGGAAATCAGAGAAATCTCTGTAGTGTGATAGCCAATATCGACGATCAAAGCTCCGATGGCTGTTTTGACATCAATTCCCAGTCCAAGGCCGTCTGCCACGGCCTTTTCCACAACAAAAACGTCCCTCGCCTTCATACCGGCGTTCTTAACCAGATCATAGAAGGCTCTCTTCTCCACATCGGTTACATCAGTAGGAACCGCCATGTAATAATCAGCCGGTGCAGGCTTGCCCTTGCAGATATCGGTAATAAAGTATCTGACGAGCACCTCCATGTCCCGGATATCCGCAATGACGCCGTTGTTCAGCGGAAAGGACACCTTAATATTGGACGGTGCCTTTTCATACATTTCGTAAGCACTGTCTCCATAGGCGAAAATGTTTTTCTTATTCTCGATGGCAATCATATTTTTCTCAATGACAAAGCCGTCGTCATTCTGAGAATAAATTTTAATATTGTTGGTTCCCAGATCAATCCCGAATGCGTTCGTTCCCAAAGTATCTTACCCCTTTCTATGTCTGTTCAAGCTCGCGAAAGCTTGTATATGTATGATCTCCGATTATAATATGATCTATCAGCGGTATATTCAACAGATTGCCGCTCTCAGCGATCCGCGCCGTAATATTCTGATCCTGGAGGGAGGGCGTCGGATCTCCGCTTGGATGATTATGCAGCAGAATTACTCCACAGGCATTGTGCCTCAATGCCGAAATAAAAATCTCCCGTGGAGAAATCAGGGAAGCGTTCACCGTCCCGGATGAAAGCGTTTCTTCCCCCAGATAGTGGCCGCGTCCATCCAGGAATACAGCCATGGCCTGCTCTGTTCTTAAATGGCGCAGCCTCTCCATATAGTAGGCCGCGACTTTGGCAGAATCCATAAAGGACATGTCGGTGTATATTCGCTGCTGCGACATACGCCGGGACAATTCGGCAAGCGCTAACAGCTTAACTGCCTTAACCTCCCCGATCCCGTGAATTCGCAGCAGATCCTCAAGCGTCAGCTGGTATAAAACAGTCAGATTGTCCTGCAGCCCGCAGGAATTGAGAATATCCTCCGCCAGCTGCACAGCGCTTTTATCCCTGGTGCCGGTGCGCAGGATGATTGCCAGTAACTCCGCATCCGTCAATGCGCCCGGTCCGCTGTTCATAAAGCGCTCATAGGGCATAGCCTGTGTTGTAATGTCAGATTTCATGTTCGCCTTTCCCTCTCCAGGTGCTGCAGAAAATCTGAAACTTAGTTTACCATAAAAACCCTCTTGTGTATACCGATAAAACGAAAAAAATATTACAGTAAATTATGACAATTCTGTGATAAGTCCCGCGTCCAGAAGGGACTGCACGCTTTTTAAAATTCCGAATTTCGCGTGCGGCCAGGTCAGTCCTCCCTGGAAGTAAACCGTGTAAGGCGACTTCATGGGGCCGTCGGCGGACAGCTCAATGCTCGATCCTGAAACAAAGGCGCCGGCGGCCATAATCACAGGCGCATCATACCCCGGCATATCCCAGGGCTCAGGAGTTACAAAGGAATCCACCGGAGCTGCGGCCTGGATGCCCTGACAGAAGGCAATTACCCCCTCCGGTTTTCCAAAGGTCACAGCCTGGATGATGTCATGTCTGGGGGTGTCAGCCTGCGGGAATACCGAAAAACCCAGTTTTTCATAGATATTTGCCGCGAATATGGCGCCTTTTAAAGCACTCGCGGTCACTGTGGGAGCCAGGAAAAGACCCTGGTAAAAGCTGGAAAGAATTCCGAGGCTTGCGCCGACTTCCTTACCGAGGCCGGGACTGGTCAGGCGGTAGGCAGCGATTTCCACACACTCTTTTGTACCTGCAATATAGCCGCCGATGGGCGCCAGGCCTCCGCCAGGATTTTTAATCAGCGATCCGACTGCCATGTCCGCCCCCACATCGGTCGGCTCGATTGACTCCACAAATTCGCCGTAACAGTTATCTACCATGCAGATGACATCAGGTTTTATTTCTTTTACAAATGCAATCAGCTCACCGATTCTTTCAACGGATAAAGTGGGCCTGGTGGCATATCCCTTGGAGCGCTGAATGGTGACAAGCTTTGTACGCTCGTTGATGGCGTTGCGTATTCCTTCATAGTCAAACGAGCCGTCAGAAGGCAGATCCACCTGCGCATAGGTGACGCCGTATTCAGCCAGAGAGCCTTTGGATGGGCGGATGCCGATGACCTCCTCTAAGGTGTCGTAAGGCTTTCCAACAGGGCTTAAAAGCTCGTCTCCTGGGCGGAGGTTGCTCATGAGAGCCAGCGCCAGGGCATGTGTACCACAGGTAATCTGGGGGCGCACGAGGGCGTCCTCAGTGTGAAAGATTTTCGCGTAGACTTCCTCCAGGGTGTCTCTGCCGATATCGTTATAACCGTAACCGGTTGTTCCGCTGAGGCAGGCTTCTCGGACTTTGCTCTCCTGCATGGCTTTTAAGACTTTCATCTGGTTGAATTCGGCCGTGCGGTCGATTTGGGCGAAACGGTCTTTTAAGCCTTCGAGGATGGATTCGCCGTAGTTGAATACGGGTTCTGAGATGCCGAGGGAGGCATATTGTAGTTTGAGTTGCTGGTCAGTCATGTTTGCGGTTCCTTCTGTTTTTTATTTTAATTTCCGCAGTCCGGATAAATATAAAGGTGCGGTATACATTTCATCAGCGAAATTCTTGTGTTCAATTTCCGCAGTCCGGATGAATAAAAACTCGACGGCGCGCTCATCGCAAAGCGCCGTCTAAGCTTTTATTCATCCGAACTGCTGCTTTAAACAAATCTGGACGCTTATAGGACTCTGTCATGCAGATTCCATGATAAAAACTGCCACATAAGACAGATGCCTCCGAAACATCCAGGAATATTGCATAAAACATCCTGCTGACTTATTTAGAGCATATTTAAAACAGCGTTCAGAATTGCTTCATCGTCTGAATAATCCTGACGATTGATCCAGGTCACATCCCGTTCACGCTTGAACCAGGTAAGCTGGCGCTTGGCAAAGTGACGGGTGTCACGCTTGATGCGGTAAATGGCTTCGTCAAGAGAAATTTCTCCGTTCAGGTAATCGATGATTTCTTTATAGCCGAGGCCCTGCATGGAGGTCATGGAGCGGTCGCAGCCCATTTGCAGCAGGCTGCGCACTTCATCCACCAGGCCAGCCTTTATCATCTGATCCACACGGTCGTCGATCCTCGCATAGAGCCTTTCACGGTCGTCCGTCAGAACAAAGTATGAAAAATCATATGGGCTTTCCTTGGCGCGCTGTTCTGTATTGTGTTGTGAAATTGGCCGGTTGGTCTGGTGATAAAACTCCAGTGCGCGAATGACGCGTTTGGTATTATGCGGATGGATTTCCTTTGCGGCACCAGGATCGACAGAATGAAGCATCCCATAAAGCGTGTCCGCACCGGTTTCCGTCGCTGCCAGCATTTCCAGCTCTCTGCGGTAAGACGTATCACCGTCATTTTCCGTAAAATCGATATCGTAGAGCACTGCCTGAATATAAAAGCCGGTACCGCCTACAAGGATCGGAATCTTTCCCTGTGCATAGATTTTTGCCATGGCCTCCCTGGCCATCTGCTGAAATATCACAACATTGAAGGGCTCCCAGGGCTTTAAGCAGTCGATCAGATAATGGTCCACGCCGTCCATCTCCTCCGGACAGATTTTAGCAGAGCCGATATCCATGTATTCGTATACCTGCATGGAATCTGCGGATATGACCGCGCCGTTCACCGCTTTTGCCAGACGGATGGAAAGGCCGGTCTTGCCCACCGCGGTGGGTCCGGTCAGAATAATCAGTTTTTTCTTGTCCATATTTAATATCTGTTTTGAGACAGCCTTGTCAATTTTATACAATCCGTTTGAACTTCTTTTCAATCTCCTGTTTGGTCATGGAGATGATAACCGGGCGGCCGTGCGGACAGAAATAAGGATTTTCCAGACCAAGCAGCTCGTCGATCAGCGCCTCCAGCTCCGGCCGGGACATGGACATATTGCCCTTCACGGCGGATTTGCAGGCCATACTGGCAAGCTTATCCTTCACCACCTCAAAATCACCCTGAACCGGACCCTGCGAGAGCTCGTCGAGAACTTCCTTAAAAAGCTCCTGATAGCTGCAGCCGTACAGATCAACGGGAACGCCCCTGATCACATAGGAATGCTCTCCGAATTTTTCCAGCTCAAAGCCCAGCGCGGCAAACGCGTCCAGATGCTGGGAAAGAACCCGCTCCTCCTTCGCGTCCACATGCACGACCTGCGGCGGCATGAGTCCCTGCGTCAGCACGTTTTTCTCCCGCATGGCTTTGACCAGGCGTTCATATTTTACCTTTTCATGGGCTGCGTGCTGGTCGATCATATAAAGGCGGTCGCTGTAGGCGATGATCCAGTAGGTTTTGAAAACCTGCCCGATGATTTCATAGCTTTCGCGGCTCTTTTGCGTAAGGAATTCCGGGGTGAAAAGAGTCGATTGCTCCGCGTTTTCTATGATCAGTTCGGGGATCACGGGCTTAGCAGCAGGCTCTGACGTTTCCTCTGATACGAGTTCCCGTTTCATATCAGATTTCTGATTTTCGTCAGATTTCTGAGCCGGGTCAGGTTCCCGACTCTGTACCGGCACGTTGACCGGATCTTTGTCAGGCATCTGAACGCTAAGATTTTGTGCCGCAGTATTCGACTTATTTTTCCCAAATAAATCTATAATTGACGGTTCTGCTACTGCGTTTGTATCTGTATGTGCAGCCATATCCGCATTTGCATCGGAAGCATCATCAGGCTGGTCAAAACTCACTTCAAAAGAAGGAGCATCTTCAGCCGGATTCTCTGGTATCCCGGAAACGCCGCGCAGAAACGGCTCCGGTGTTTTTGGCGGCACCCGGTCTGCAGACGTGCTCTTTGGCTCAGCATCCTCCTTTCCGAAGGCGTGCTCCACAATAAATTCCCGGCTGCGGAGCGCGTTCGTAATCGCTTTTACGGTCGTCTGATACACTGTCTGTTCCTTAAGGAAACGAACTTCCATCTTACTTGGATGCACGTTCACATCCACGGTGTTAGCCGGCATCGTAAAATGCAGCACCACAAACGGAAATTTGTGCTGCATCACATACTGCTTGTAGCCGTCCTCGATCGCCTTGGAGATGACCTTACTCTTTAAATAACGGGAATTGAGGAAATAATGCTCAAAATTGCGGTTGGAGCGGTTGATCTCCGGTTTTCCTAAAAAGCCTCTGATCTGAATATCCCCGTCCGTCACATCGATCGGCAGCAGATGATTTGTGATCTCCCTGCCGTAGATGCGGTAAATCACTTCCTTCAGTTCTCCGTTTCCGGAGGTGTAAAATTTCACCTGGCCGTTCTGCACGTATTTAAACGATATATCCGGCCTGCTCATGGCCAGATACTCCATCATCTCCGCCACATATCCCGCTTCTGTCGCAGGCTGTTTTAAAAACTTGCGGCGCACTGGAATATTGTAAAACAGATTGCGCACCAGAATCGTCGTGCCCTGCGGTGCGCCCACCTGATCAAACGCTTTCTCTACCGCACCCTCAATCTCATAGCGGGTGCCTGCAATGTCGTCCTGCGTCCTTGTGACCAGCTCCACCTGCGCGACCGCCGCGATACTGGAAAGTGCCTCACCGCGGAACCCCATGCTGGAAAGCTGATTTAAGTCCTGCATATTACGTATCTTGCTGGTAGCATGCCTGAAAAAGGCAACCCTCACCTGGTCAGACGGGATACCCTCTCCATTATCCGTAACGCGGATCAGATCAATCCCGCCGTTTTTAATCTCCACTGTGATCGCCTTCGCGCCCGCGTCCATGGCGTTTTCCACTAACTCCTTCACCACATTCAAGGGCCGCTCCACGACCTCGCCGGCGGCAATCTGATCGATTGTATCCTCTGATAAAACAAGTATATCTGCCATCTGATTTTTCCCTATAGTACAGTCTTAATAAGATTCATGTAGAAGTTGCTGCAAGTTTAAGCATGAGGAAGCGAAAACTGTTACGCGATTTTTGTGCAGTGAAGACGAGACTAAGGAAAAGTGGAAGCCTCTGCAGAACACTTTTCCTGCTTTAATGGCTCGGCTGAGCGTTTTGCGCAGCATGAGCGAAACAGTTTTTCACTTTCTCATGCAAGCCATTTGCGCTTTTACAATTGAAGCTTTACCACCGGTTTTTCAGCTGATTCTGCAGCCGGTACAGCGTATTCAGCGCATCCAGCGGCTTCATATTGTTGATGTCCAGCTCTCTTAACTCCTTTATGACATCCTCATCCTTCACCGTATCAAACAAAGACATCTGTGCCAGATCCACCTCATCATAATGCTTCACCGGCTTCGACTTAGCGGTTGACACACTGCTCTGACTTTTCAGAATTCCCTGCACCTTAGACGAAATGTCATTCTCCGAAAGCTGCGCCGCGATCTCTTCTGCCCGATCTGTCACCATCTGCGGAACGCCGGCCAGCTTCGCCACCTGAATACCATAGCTTTTATCCGCACCGCCCTTGATGATTTTCCGGAGGAAAACGATATCGTCCCCGCTCTCCTTGACGGCAATGCAGTAATTATTGACATTGTCCATCTTATCTTCCAGCTCCGTGAGCTCATGATAATGCGTGGCAAAGAGTGTCTTCGCTCCCAGAAGGCGCTTGTTGCTGATATGCTCAATCACCGCCCAGGCGATGGCAAGGCCGTCGTAGGTCGAGGTCCCGCGGCCGATCTCATCCAAAATCAGCAGACTTTTGCTGGTCGCATTGCGCAGGATATTGGCAACCTCGTTCATCTCCACCATAAATGTGGACTGACCGCTGGCCAGGTCGTCGCTCGCGCCTACCCTGGTAAAAATACGGTCCACCAGGCCGATGTCCGCGCTTTTAGCGGGCACAAAGGAGCCGATCTGCGCCATCAGAACAATCAGCGCACTCTGGCGCATATAGGTCGATTTACCGGCCATATTGGGGCCTGTAATGATACTGACGCAGTGTTTCCCGTTATCCAGGTAGGTATCGTTCGGGATAAACATGTCATGCTCGATCATGCGCTCCACCACCGGATGCCTGCCCTCTTTGATGTTAATCAGTCCTTTTTCATTGATATTGGGTCTTACATAGTGATTCTGCTCCGCCACCACAGCCAGAGACGCGTATACATCCAGCTTTGCCACCGCCCTCGCGGTCGCCTGAATGCGGTCTGTCTGCGCAAAAATCTGATCGCGGATATGACAGAAGACATCGTACTCCATCCCGGTGAGCTTGTCCTCCGCGTTCAGGATCAGATTCTCCATCTCCTTTAATTTTGGCGTGGTGTAGCGCTCCGCACCAGTCAGCGTCTGCTTGCGGATATAATCGTCCGGCACCAGATCCTTGTAGGAATTGGTCACCTCGAAATAATAGCCGAACACTTTATTATATTTAATCCGCAGATTTTTAATCCCGGTGTGCTCCCGGTCCTCGGCTTCCAGTTGGGCAAGCCAGTCTGTCCCTTCCGTTTTGGCCCGGCGCAGCTCGTCGATGTCCTTATCATATCCGTCCTTAATCATGCCGCCTTCCCGGACGGAAAACGGCGGCTCATCGACAATAGCAGCCTCGATCAGCTGACAGATATCCTCCAGTGCATCAATCTCTGACTCGATACAGCCAAGTTCCTGACTCTTACAGTCAGTCAGCACAGTCTTAATATGCGGTAGCATCTGAAGCGAACTTTTGAGCGCGATAAAATCCCGGGGATTGGCGGTGCCGAAGCTGACTCTGCCAATCAGCCGCTCCAGGTCATAAATCGGATTTAAATACTCCCTCACCTCATCGCGGCATAAGCTGTCCTTTACAAACTCGTCTACAGCGTCCAGACGTGCCTCAATATCTTCCTTTTCAATCAAAGGCTGCTCAATCCAGGTACGCAAAAGCCTGCCGCCCATGGCTGTCTTTGTTTTATCCAAAACCCAGAGCAGCGACCCTCTTTTCTGCTTCTCTCTGAGGGTCTCTGTCAGCTCCAGATTGCGTCTGGAGGATGAATCCAGCAGCATGAATTTACTGGTCAGATACGGTGTGATATGCCGGATATGCTCCAGCGAATTTTTCTGTGTTTCCGTCAGGTACTGCATCAGTGCTCCGGCCGCAATCGTGCCGCAGGGGAAGTCATCCAGTCCCAGACCGATCAGCGTATTTAAGTGAAAGTGACGCTGCAGCGCTTTTCTGCAGTTATTGTCATCAAACATATGCGCGGCAAGCGGAAACACCGCCATTCCCAGGCGGTCACGCAAATCTCCGATGTCCATGCCGCTGACCAGGAAGGGTTCGTTGCACACCAGCTCAGAAGGAGCATAGCGCATCATCTCATCCTTCAGCTTCTGTAAGTCCTCCACCTCAGTCACATAGTATTCTCCGGTAGAGACATCGCAGGCAGAAATGCCAATACGGCCGGAAATATAGGCGACGCACATGAGGTAGTTGTTTTTATTGTCCTGCAGCGCCTGCGCGTTGGTGACAGTACCCGGAGTGACTATGCGGATGACATCGCGCTTCACCAGGCCCTTGGCCAGCTTCGGGTCCTCCAGCTGCTCGCAGATCGCTACTTTATAGCCTTTGCTGACCAGCTTATTTAAATAGCCCTCCACCGCGTGATAAGGGACGCCGCACATGGGGGCGCGCTCCTCTAAGCCGCAGGATTTCCCGGTCAGGGTCAGCTCCAGCTCCTTGGAGGCAATTTCAGCGTCCTCAAAAAACATCTCATAAAATCGCCGAGACGGTAAAAAAGAATACAGTCCTTGTACTCTTCCTTCGTTTTCAGATACTGCTGCATCATCGGCGTAACTTCAGCCATTCTGTTATCCAATCTGTTCTCCTATGTAATAAAAACCGGGGCACTTTGTCAGCTTCACCTGCACAAACTTCCCGATCAGGTCCTCCGTGCCCGGGAAATGCACCAGCGTATTGTTGGACATTCTGCCGGTCATGAGGCTTTCGTCCTGTCCGTTTTTCTCCTCCACGAGGATTTCCACCGTCTGTCCTTCGTACTGTCCGATCCGGCTGCGGGACACCTCCTGCACCTTCTGCAGCACCAGATCAAAGTGTGCCTTTACTTCCACCTCCGGCACCTGATTCGTCATCGAGGCAGCGGGTGTACCGGTTCGTTTGGAATAAATAAAGGTAAACGCGTTCTCAAACTGTACCTTTTCTATCACGTCGATCGTCTCCAGAACGTCCTCATAGGTCTCCCCCGGAAAGCCAACGATAATATCGGTGGAAAGTGCGATATCTGGAATTTTTTCCCTGATTTTGGCCGCCAGCTCCAGATAGGATTCCTTTGTATAAACGCGGTTCATCGCTTTCAGAATCCTGGTGGACCCGGACTGCAGAGGCAGGTGCAGATGACGGCAGATTTTCTGTGAATTCGCCATCACCTCAATCAGTTCGTCGGATAAATCCTTCGGATGAGAGGTCATAAAGCGGATGCGCTCAAGTCCCTCGATCTGCTCCACCTGCTGTAAAAGCTGCGCGAAGGTGATGGGCTGCTTAAGATTTTTGCCGTAGCTGTTGACGTTCTGGCCAAGGAGCATGATCTCCACCACGCCGTCCGCCACGAGTGCCTTAATCTCTGCAATAATATCCTCAGGTTTGCGGCTGCGCTCCCTGCCGCGCACATAAGGTACGATGCAGTAGGTGCAGAAATTATTACAGCCGAACATGATGTTGATGCCGGATTTAAAGGGATATTTGCGTTCCACCGGCAGATCCTCCACGATCTGATCCGTATCCCTCCAGATATCGATGATCATGTCACCGTTGCTTTCAAACATGGCATTTAAAAGCTCCGGGAAGCGGAAAATATTATGCGTGCCAAAGATCAGATTCACAAAACGGTAGCTTTTCTGAAGCTTCTCGATGACGGTCGGCTCCTGCATCATGCAGCCGCAGAGAGCGATTTTCATCTGCGGATTAGACCGTTTATAACGCTTCAGTTCGCCCAGGCGGCCGTACACACGCTGGTTTGCATTGTCGCGGACAGTACAGGTATTATAAATCACAAAATCCGTCTGCTCTGTCTCTACGATCTCGTATCCCACCAGCTGCAGAATTCCGGTCAGCTTCTCACTGTCCCTGGCATTCATCTGGCAGCCAAATGTGACGACACAGCATCCGGGTTTTCTGTGAAGCTCCTTAGTCAGAGCTTCCACATGCTTTCGCACTTTTGCCATGTAATAATACTGACGTTCCGTCTCATCCGCAGGAACAGGACCGTGAATATCAATTTTTTCTATTAACGCAGCCACTTCATCTGCATTTTCTTTATTAACATATACTGCCACGTAATCATTCCTTTAAAATATACTTTTTACAACGCAAAAAGCGCGGCAGTTATGCCTGTCACGCTTTCATCAATTGGGCCGGCAATTTGAGTCATTTTTCATTTTAATGTCAACAGACTGAAATTGCAAGCCCTATTTCTCCTAAACCTGAAATCAAACAATTTTCTCCTTGCATTTTATACGCGCAGTCATTAAAATGAGATGATACTAAGGAGCGCTCTTTGCGAAGCCATCCATAATAGTAGCATCTCATTCAGCAAAAGGACAAGCAAGCTTTATGAATACAAGTGATTTTTATTTCGACCTGCCAAAGGAACTGATCGCGCAGGATCCGCTCGAAGACCGTTCCGCCTCCCGCCTCTTAGTGATGGACCAAGAAAGCGGCGCCGTGCAGCATCATCATTTTAAAGAGATCGTGGATATGCTTTTTCCGGGGGACTGTCTGGTCTTAAACGACACGAAGGTCATCCCGGCCAGACTCTATGGCAATAAAACGGACACCGGCGCAGTCATTGAGCTGCTTTTGTTAAAGCGCCTGGAAAATGACGTCTGGGAGTGCCTGGTAAAACCAGGCAAAAAATGCCGCACCGGGGCGCGGTTTACCTTCGGTGACGGCAGGCTGACTGCCGAGGTAGTAGACACAAAGGAAGACGGCAACCGCCTGATTCACTTTACCTATGAGGGAATCTGGGAGGAAGTGCTGGACGCCTTAGGAGAAATGCCGCTGCCGCCGTATATCACCCACAAACTGAAGGACCGCGACCGGTACCAGACCGTATATGCGGCTCACGAGGGCAGCGCAGCCGCGCCAACAGCAGGCTTGCATTTCACCAAAGAGCTGCTTAACGAAATTGAAGAAAAAGGCGTTAAGCTTGCTTATGTGACGCTTCACGTCGGCCTCGGCACCTTCCGCCCGGTTAAAGTGGACGACGTGACAAAACATCACATGCACAGCGAATACTATGAAGTCTCAGAGGAGACCGCGAAACTGATCAATGACACAAAAGCCGCCGGCGGCCGCGTGATCTGCGTCGGCACCACCAGCTGCCGGACACTTGAGAGTGCCTCTACCGATGACGGTATTCTTCACCCTGGCTGCGCCAACACAGAAATCTTTATCTATCCCGGCTATCAGTTTAAAATGATGGACGGTCTGATCACCAACTTCCATCTTCCGGAAAGCACGCTGGTCATGCTGGTCAGCGCCTTTGCCGGACGGGAGCATGTTCTGGCGGCCTATGAAGAGGCGATTCAAGAACGGTACCGTTTCTTTTCTTTCGGTGATGCGATGTTCATCACAACCGTGATGCCGGAAAATTAATAAATTTCACTGCTCCTCGCTCAGCATCAGCCCCACCCTCGACTGGATAATCTCAGCCACGGCCTCCGCGCTCTTCTGGCCGGCAAAGTAAGCGCCCGTTTCTTCTAACACGATGCTCATCACATCGTTGAAATTCCAGTTGAGTTTGCGATTGACGGTGCACAGGTAGTCATACCACCTGTCGGCCACTTCCTGTGACACTGGTTCAATCTCCATTGTTACGCCGCCGACGCTTGTCTCATATGCTTCATACACCTTCTCGCCGTTTATTGTATCGTAAGGCTGCTGTGTCATCCTGTCCGTCAATTCCCGTACAGCCGCCTTTAAAACCGGAATCGGATAAGAAAACAGCATATCGTCATCTGGCATCTGCTCCTCCTCAGAAAGGAACATTTTCACAAACTCCCAGGCGGCCTCCACATTTCCGGAGCTGGAAATCGCAAAGGAGCCATTGGCCATGATGACAGAGCTGGTGCCGCTTTCGCTTGGAAAACCGACCGCCACAAAATCCTCGTCGAATATTCCGTAATTATAATAATTCAGGTAAGAAACAGCATCGATCGTGAACTGGTAAAGGAGCGCTCTGTCCTCGATATACTGCCTGTTGTCTCCACGTACCTCATCATCCTGCTCATTTTCCGCAATAAATTCCAACAGCTTCAGAAAAGCTTCTGACGTAAAAGAACAGGTTCCCGCTTCCTCATCTATAAAGTCCTCATAGCAGAAATAAAATGCCTGATACAGCAGGCTTTCCGCGCTGTTCTGCCCACTGGAATCCGTACCAAAGAGGTCTGCGTCCGGATACGCTGCCATAATTTTCTCAAGGCGTTCCCAGGTCAGTGCTTCCTCCCCGAAAATACTGTACTTTCCCAGATAAGTAAACAGCTGAAATTCCGGCACCAGCTCATAAAGACAGCCGTCCTTTTCATAGGCTTCAAACACATTTTCCAGGTAATCTGATTTTTCAAAATCCGGATCATTCTCCATCAGCTCATAAAAATCCGCAAGCATGCCCTGCTTCGCGTAGCTGTCAAAATCAAAACTTCCTTCGAGCCCATTAAAGAACAGATCCGGGCCCTCTCCCGCCATGATTTCATTGTTCAGCCGTGTGATGCCAGCGTCCGGATCCTCGCTTGTCGCGTATTCAGAATAATCCACAACCATAATTCTGTATGTATCACTGCTTTCATTGAATTCACTGACGATCCGGTTGATCTCAACGCCGTCATAGTTGGTTCCATAGACCGCCAGCTGAAGCTCCACCTTTTCCTGTACATCCGATGAATTTACCTTATCAAGAATGGCAAAACGGTCATAGTCTCCGTACCCGACGTAGCAGACCAGCACCCGCTGCGGCGAAAGATACACAATCTCATTCATCAGATAGACAGATAAATCACTTGATTGATAGCTTATGATTTCTGTCTCCTGCGAATCTCCGAAATCATAGCCATATACTGCATACGAATCACTTAAAACCAAATCAAAACCGCTCTCGCCGCCCGCATAAATATACCCCTGATTATTCGCATTGTAAGAGGTATATTTCGTAAAATTATCCATCAGTTCCACTTCACCGGCCGACTGCCCTGTGGTCACGTCCAGCAGCTGATAAGTATACGAAGCGCTTTCGCTGTCATAGATTTCTTCCATCGTTTCATAAAATCCCCTTTGATCCAGCTTTCATATATCGTGACAAAACCATCAAGATCCAATTCGCCGGTCGTAGTATCATGAGCTTCCTTTGCACATGATCCTATTTACCGGTCTCCTACAATCAATATTTTCATGCACAGATTTTCATTGCCCTGTTCCGTTTTATCCTCAAAACGAAAAACCACGGCAGTATAAGTCCGCCATGGTTTTCATTATAATATGTCATTGTAAACGATTTGAATCAAAATTCTTAAGAATTTCTTTAATATCGCCAAAATGAAGGGGTTCATTCCACCTGCCGGTTCTCATGTGCGGTGGTAAATTCGCTGCAGGGAAAGGAATCTGGTTTCCTTCCCGACCGATTTGTAACCCAAGTTTGATAATAGTCAAGTATTTTTGCTGTTTCGGCAGCGGATTCGACAGTAAATTGCAGGCGGTAGTTTCCTTCCTTCCTGATATCGATTTTATTATGCAGAGAAAGCGGCACACTGTTATAAATGGTATTGAAGCAATACCGGCAATCCGTCAGAACCTGAAACTGTTTGCCAAGGCGGTCGGTCAGAACTGCGGCACCATGAAGTTCACAGAAAGCTAAGTCTGCCGAAGCGTTCCCAGTACCTGCAGCATCAATATTCTCAGCGTACTGAAGAGCCCAATCAGTGGAAAGATCAGACCGCTTTTGCTTCAGCAGGCAGTTTTTGCATGTCCGATACAGACAATTGGCGGTCTGCATCAAAGGAATATATCCGTAAATAATCCGCTCTGTTTTTTCATCTGCGAAAGCTCTGGTTTCTCTGCTGTTCAGTTCATACGGCAATGTAATCCGCGCGAAGTCTTCTGCTAAAAACGATTTTGCTTCCCTGTTCCAACAATATAACGACGCATCGGCAATCAGGACAAAGTCCCCATCCATATGAAGCTCCCTGATCAGGCCAAGCTCCTCCAGATTTCTGACCAGCAGACCCTGGATACCCAGCTTTTTCGCCAGATAAAAAAGTCCGGTCAGATGCGCTCTGTCCTTTGACCTGGCAATATAAGGCAGTACAAGGGCACAGTTCCGTACTTCTGCTTCCGCAACCGGTTTAAAATCTTTAAGACATTCCTCGGAAATATATAACATTTTCAAATATTTCCGAAGCGGGTGGGTAAGACAAGCCTGCAGCTGCTGCGGCGTGCTGACTAAGACGGAGAGGCCGTTTTGAGGAACTGCATGCTCCTCCTTTGGTTTTACTTCTTTTCCTGGAACCTCAATTTGCTGAGAACTTTGCATGCGGTCTGTTACACTGCTGCCCAAACAGTCTACCTGCCCGTTTCCTGATGAAACTTTTCTCTGCTCCAGTTCCGGAAAAAATCCACTGATGATCGCATTCTCCAGCTTTAAGATTCCGTCTCTTCTTAACTGGTTCAACGTCCCGTTCGGTAAAAAGATGCCCTCCTCAATTGTTATATCCAGATCCTGTAATGTAAAATCCGTGTTTCCCAGTTTGGAGAGCTGTTTTCTGACAGCCTCTTCATCGGATGGAAGCTTCTGCGCATGATCCACGACAGGACCTGTAACAAAGACCTCAAGCTCATGTACTGCCGTACCCATTTCAGCTTTCAGGTATAGTTTTACAGCATCTCCCTCATGAAACTCTGCTTTCATGGATACCGGATACTTAAGCTTCTGTTCCAGATGTTCGTGTCGGATTCTGTCAAGCAGCTCCTGAGGGACCTCCTCATATCCGGGCTTTTCTCCGGTTACCATCTCCCGCCCATTTTGCCTGAACAGGTACCCATCCTGCGCATCAGAACGAATATAAAGACGGTTCAGAACATCTCTGTCTTTCCCGGATACATGAAATGGCTGATCCGGCTGCGCATAATAAAGGTCAATATATTTGCGGTACACAGAAGTCACACCCGCGGCATACTCACTTCGTTTCATGCGTCCTTCGATTTTAAAGGAAGTCATTCCGGCCTCAATCAGCTGCGGAAGATGGTCGATCGTACACATATCCTTCAGACTTAATGGATAAGTATCTTTTGTATGAAAGCCGTCACCCTCCGCAGCATAAGGCAGTCTGCATGGCTGCGCGCAGCGGCCTCTGTTGCCGCTCCTGCCGCCTAAAATGCTGCTCATCAGGCACATGCCGGAGTAGCAATAACACATCGCTCCATGGACAAAGCACTCCACCTCAATGCCTGCGTCCCTGATTTCCTTCAGTTCACGCAGACTTAACTCTCTGGCGGGAACAATTCTGGATATCCCATGCTCCCGGCACCAGGGCACAATATCTGGGCCGGTAATTGCCATCTGCGTACTCGCATGCAGCAAAAGTCCCGGGAACTCCCGCTTTAAGAGCGATAAAACCCCAAAATCCTGCAGAATCACGCCGTCCAGCCCCGCCTCATAAAGGGGAAGCACAAAATCATATATTTCAGAAAACTCAGCTTCCTTGATCAGGGTATTCAACGTCAGATATACTCTGCGTCCGAATAAATGCGCATAATGGATACAGCTGCACAGATTCTCCGTATTCAGATTATCGGCGTAGGCTCTGGCAGAAAATTTTTCTCCGCCCACATAAACTGCATCCGCACCTGCATGAATAGCGCCCAGAAAGGCTTCCATGCTGCCGGCCGGAGCCAGCAGCTCGACTTTATGCTTTTCATCACTCATTTTTGTCTGTCTCCACTGCATAAGTCAGGTGATTATTTCATATATCTGTCAGAAATCGTTTTCTGCCTTTGATATTATGTGTTTTCCTGTACTTTAAAGTAAAAAAGCTGCCATGTCCTTTAAACATGACAGCCGTGTGTCTTCATATCCATTATTCCGCGGATGAAACAGCTTTCTCTTTCTCATACTGCACCATCTGGCCCTTCATCTGCTGATAGGCTCCCTGCAATTTTTTCATCTCGCTCTGCACGTTATCATAACGGGTCTTCATATCCGCGATTTTCTGCTCAAGTTCCCGGATTTGCGCGTCCTTTTCTGCACACTGACGGACATAGACGGAAATCTGTTCCTTGCTCTTAAAATAATCGTCCGCAATATTGATCTGTAAAAGCAGCTGCTGCTTGTCCACAGTCTGCGACCGGAAAGAAACGTCCTGGCTGAACTCCTGATATTTGCCCTCGATATACTCCGCAAGCCGGCTTAGGTAGTCGCCGGATTCCTGCCCTGCAAGCTGATAGGATTTGCCCGCGATCGTAATGTTGGTGCGGTTCTGTTCCATTTTTATGTACCCGCTTTCCTTTGTATTGATGCGCTGCCTGTATCAAAATCTCGTAATCCGTACATCAGAAATTATTATAACGACAATCCGCTTACTTTGCAAGCCCCAAATGTGCGTACGCCAAATCCGTGGCAACCCGTCCCTTGGGCGTCCGGTTTAAAAGTCCATTCTGGATCAGATAGGGCTCATAGACCTCCTCAATCGTTCCCGCGTCCTCGCCTGTGGCCGCGGCCAATGTCTCTAATCCTACCGGTCCACCTTGGAATTTATAGATAATGGTCTCTAAAATATTCCGGTCCAGGTGGTCTAAGCCTAGCCTGTCCACATCCAGCAGATCCAGCGCGATTCTCGCCACTTCCTCTGTAATGACGCCGTCATATTTGACCTGCGCAAAATCACGGACACGCTTCAACATCCGGTTTGCAAGACGCGGCGTTCCTCTGCTGCGCTTCGCAATCTCCACTGCGCCTCTGACATCAATCCGTACATGCAGCACATCCGCGGAATGCAGGACAATATCTTTAAGCTGATCCACTGTGTAAAATTCCAACCTGTGAATAATGCCGAAGCGGTCACGAAGCGGCGCGGTCAGAAGGCCATATCGTGTGGTAGCACCTACTAAAGTAAATTTCGGCAAATCGAGCCTTATGGAACGCGCTGTCGCGCCTTTGCCAATCATGATATCAATGGCAAAATCCTCCATGGCCGGATACAGCACTTCCTCCACCTGACGATTCAGGCGGTGAATCTCATCTACAAAGAGCACATCCCCTTCTTGGAGATTATTCAGAATAGCGGCGATCTCCCCGGGCTTCTCAATCGCTGGCCCGCTGGTGACCTTACAGTTGACGCCCATCTCATTGGCAATAATGTTGGCCAGAGTCGTCTTGCCTAAGCCCGGAGGGCCGTAAAAAAGGACATGATCGAGCGTTTCCTCCCTGGATTTGGCCGCGTCAATATAGACCTTCAGCGTCTCTTTCACCTTGTCCTGGCCGATGTAATCCTGCAAAAGCTGCGGGCGCAGCGACCCTTCCACACGAATGTCCTCTTCCTGTATGTTGGTATCAATGGTACGTCCCATAGTATTTTACCCTCTAAAACATATGCTTCAGCGCCTGCTTTAACAGGACCTCGACATCCAGCTCTGCTGCGTTTTCCACACTCTTTACCGCGCGCAGGGCATCCGATGAGCTGTAGCCTAAGGCTGTCAGTGCCTCCACCGCCTCCTGCATATTGGTCGAGGCCGTCACAGAGCCGGCCACAGATACACCGCCCTCCATGGCGCGCTGCGCAAGGACGTCCTCAACAGATATTTTGTCCTTTAATTCCAGAATCAGGCGCTGCGCCGTCTTCGGACCGATCCCCGGCGCCCGGGCAATCGACTTCGAATCACCGGAAAGAATGGCGAAACGCAAGGCATCCGCGTCCATCACGGACAATATCGCCATGCCGCCCTTCGGACCGATACCGGAAACCGTAATACACTGCTTGAAAATATCCAGGTCCGCCTGACTTAAAAACCCGTAGAGCAAAAAAGCGTCCTCTCTCACACAGGTATAGGTATAAATTTTGACCTCCTCACCGACAGGCGGCAGGCAGGATATGGAGGCGCCGCTCATCAGTACCCGATATCCAACATCGTGCACATCGACGATGATGCCATCCTCAAAGACGCTCGCCAGCTGTCCCCGTAAATATGCGTACATCGCTTTCTCCTAACGTAAATAAAGAATTCCTGATTCATCTTAGCATAACCGAACGTATGTTTCAAGCATTCTTTTACACGGAAGTTTTTTTAAAGATAACAGGCGATTATTCTGCTGCTAAACTCCTTCAGTTGTTCCGCCGGCAAACATAGCGCGTTTCTTTTTATAAGCGTGGATAAAACACACGCAATGTACTGAAGCCGTCACAATCCAGGTAACTGCATATGACAGATACAGCGAATCCAGCGTTCCAAAAAACTGAAAGACTGTCATGATCCAGACAATACGCAGCAGGCAGGCTCCTGTCAGGGATACAATCATCGGAGTGAAGGCGTAGCCCATTCCTCTCATCAGGCCTACAAATACATCCATGATCCCGCAAAGGAAGTATACTCTGCAGATATAGTGCAGACAGATCAGCCCGTAGGCGGTTTCCTCGTCATTGGTGCCGTAAAGCCGAAGCAGCGTATCACCGAAAAATGTAACTGTTCCGCCCAGCACCAGGCCGATTGCGATTACCACTCCGAGGCAAATAAAAGCGATTTTTTTAATGCGTTCTATTTTACCGGCACCATAATAATGGGCAACCAGCACATTCGCACCCACGGAAAGACCGATAAACAAATTCAGCATCAGATTGATCAGTGAAGAGGTGCTTCCCACACTTGCGAGCGGTCCGCTGCCCGCGAAACGGCCAACCACTATCAGATCCACAGCATTAAAGGTCAGCTGCAGCACACCTGAAATCATCAGCGGAAGGGCATAAATCAGTATTTTTCCAAAAAGCGGCCCATTGCACATGTCCATCTCGTAGCTTCTGGAACTTTTTATCTCCGACTTCATAAACTTTATCCCTCGTAAATAAAAAATATGAAAGAGGCAGCAATGCGGGTTCTATCCATATACCGTACTGCATAAAAAACTGCGCACAAAACGGATAGGGCAAAAGCCCTATCCGTACTTGAAGCTTATTTCATCATGAGCAACGGTCGCTCAAGACTTTATTCGCCATTGGCCTTGTTCTGGCAACAATAAACAAAACCTTAGTTGTCAATCAGCTTATTGTCATTATTCCAGCTGTAAAGCTTACGAAGCTCTGCGCCAACCGCCTCTGACGGATGTGCGGCCGCGCGCTTTCTCATGGCATTGAAATGCGGGGCGCCGACCTGATTCTCTAAAAGCCAGTTCTTGGCGAATGTCCCGTCCTGAATATCGGACAGGATCTGCTTCATGGCCTTCTTGGTATCCTCGGTGACAATCTTCGGTCCGGTGATATAATCGCCGTATTCCGCAGTATTGGAGATGGAATATCTCATGCCCGCGAAACCGGACTCAAAGATCAGATCCACGATCAGCTTCATCTCGTGAATACACTCAAAATATGCGTTCTCAGGAGCATATCCGGCCTCGACAAGTGTCTCAAAGCCAGCCTGCATCAGTGCACAGACACCGCCGCAAAGCACAGCCTGCTCGCCAAAGAGGTCAGTCTCGGTCTCATCCTTAAAAGTGGTCTCCAATACGCCCGCTCTCGCGCCACCGATTGCAAGAGAATAAGCCAGCGCCAGATCCAGAGCCTTGCCGGTGGCGTCCTGCTGAACCGCTACCAGGCAGGGAACACCCTTGCCCTCCTGATACTGACTGCGAACCGTATGTCCGGGACCCTTGGGCGCGATCATGGTCACATCCACATCCTTGGGCGGAACGATCTGTCCGAAGTGAATAGCAAAGCCGTGTGCAAACATCAGCATATTGCCCGGCTCTAAGTTCGGAGCGATGGATTCTTTGTACATAGCGGCCTGCTTCTCATCATTGATCAGTACCATGATGATATCAGCACGCTTTGCAGCCTCTGCGGCTGTATACACTTCAAAGCCCTGTGCCTCTGCCTTTGCCCAGGATTTGGAACCCTCGTAAAGACCGATAATTACATTGCAGCCGGACTCTTTTGCATTCAATGCATGCGCGTGTCCCTGGCTGCCGTAACCGATAACTGCGATTGTCTTGCCTTCCAGCAGAGACAGATTGCAGTCTTCCTGATAGTAAATTTTAGCCATATTATTTCCTCCAGTTTTATTGTAAAAATGATTTATACAAAGCGATAAGATACGCAATGCTAACACTTACTCAATAAACACAACATTTTTAGCGCCGCGCACCAGACCTACAAGGCCGGTTCTGGCAAGCTCCAGAATTTCATAATTCGTCAGAAGCTCCAAAAATGCGTCAATCTTCGATTTGTTGCCGGTCAGTTCAAACATGACGCTCTCATCGCAGATATCGCTGACCTTTGCCTTAAAAATACCCGCCAGAGTCATCAGGTGCTCCCTCTCAATCGCGTCTGCCTTAACCTTGATCAGCGCCAGCTCTCTGTAAACACTCTCATCCGGTTTTAATTCCTTGATGCTGCGCACATCGACCAGTTTGCCAACCTGCTTCTCAATCTGTTCGAGTACTTCATCATCGCCGCTGGCTACAATGGTAATACGCGTGAATCTGGGATCAGCCGTAACACCTGCAGTGATACTCTCAATATTATAACCACGACGGCTGAACAGCCCCGAAACACGGCTCAAAACACCTGTCGTATTGTCCACCAGTAACTGAAACACTTTCTGCTGCATACTTTTTCTCCTTTATCCGGGGCAGCGCCGAACGTCCGACCCTCATTGCCCCATTTTAACAACTTCAATTATCCTTGTCAACATTACGAAAAGTACCTGTTTCACAAAATCAATTGATTTATTTTAATCTGAAAGCCACACAATCAGGTATTCATTATTTACTGTTATCGTTTCTGCGGCTGCCGGTTGATGGCTGGCAAATGGCGGATTCCAAGCACCATCAGTAAAAAGACCGTCAGGATAAAGCTGTAGTAAATCATCAGATCTGATTTCCCGGGAATAATACCATACACATAATCCACTACGGCCGCGGAAGACGTTACCTCTCCGTTATAACAAAGGACAGAATTCTCGACAGGGGTAATGACATCCGGACTTGTCGCTAAAAGCCCGATTTCCTCCGTCGCATTACTCTCAATACAGACTACCCAGCTGTATGTCTGTCCTCTCTTCAGAGAAATCCCAACAGGGAACTGATAAAAGCCGCCGGAGCTGAATTCGAGGATACTGAGTTCAGTGGTAAAAATATCCTCTTCTGCACTGTTTCTGATTGAGAAATATACTGTGGCGTTTTCATCCTGAATTTCATTATAAGAAAGCGCAATTGCCATTTCCTGCAAATAAGAAAACTGAGGCACAAAATACTGTTCCGTACATAATTCAGAGCTGAGAGGCCCTACACTGATCCGCCCATCTGCACCATTGTGGCTCTCGACAGCTGTCCTGATAATACCAACAGGCCAGATCAGAAGCATACAGACAACACACAGCATAGCAGTAATCAGATAAAGTATCCTTCTGCATAAAACCGCATGTTCAGCAATCCATCTTTTCATAAGCTATTCCGCCTTATATACATGATACATGACAAATACATTCTGTTCCACACCCATTTCGCCCATGTCTTCCATGATAAGACCATAGGTATCCAGCGTAGACTGACTGATCTGTTCACAATTATACGTGTAAAAGAAGTAAATATCGCCGCTTAAACTGTCCCAGTCCACATCCTCAATATACACAAGCTGATCACCGTCTACATAATATTCATAAATCAGGCGGTAAACGGACCAGTTATACACTACAATATCATCCTCGGTCAGATTCTCTTCCAGATATGCCATGGTAATGTCCGTGTTTGTACTCAGGTATTCCAGGTCTATGGCTTCCTTATACCGTTCCACCCCGATCACACAGCAGAACAACAGAAGAACAAGTTGGTACCAATCCTCCACTCGACTCCAGGAAAGCGCAAAGAAAATACATAAAAGACCCATGGCCGGATAAACATATCGATTATAATAAATCGGTGAAGTGAGTAGCGAAACAATCACACCCGCTGATGCCGTAAGTGTTGGAACCAGCCAGCAGAGGATAGAAAAAACTCCCAGTTCGTCCTTTCTCCTGCAAAGATCGATCAAACCGACAACCCCACCTAAGATAAACAGGAGCAAAATCATCACAGTGGAATATGCAGTATCCAGGCCAAAAGCCCATGTAAAATACCCTAAAATAGTTTCACCGGTTATCTCCGGTATCCAGTAATCACTGGTAGCCGTTCCAAGAAACTGGCTGATCAGGACAAAAAACCATGGAAGATATGCGGCAAACATCAAAATAACTGTAATAAGCCAGGGGCGAATGTGTTCTCTTTTATAAAACACAATCATCAGAAAAAGCAGACCACAGATAATGACAGCTGACACAAAAGCGTAATTATGTGTATATGCGGCAGCGACGCCAAAAAGTCCAAACCAGAACCAATGCCGTAGTTTTCCTGAAATATATGCATCATATGCTTCCAAACCGCACATGGTCACAAAAAACAAACCCCAGGAATACATTCTTACCTGTACTGCGTATTCCATAGTACAGATCAGGAAACTCAAAGCTGCGCCAAACAATAAGCTGGATAATAGTTTATTTGTTTTTTTCTGCACCCAGAAAGACCCAAGTAAAAGCGTCAAAGTAACGGGAACAATGGTAACAAACTTCTGAACCTGAAGTTTGTAGGTCTCTGTAGGGAACAAAAGCGCCGCTGTTTTGGCGATCAGATAATACAGCGGCGGATGCTGTGACCCCATTGTTCCTGATATAACTCCCGCATAATCATTTTGAATCAGCTGCATGGAAAAGGCTTCATCCGTGTGCACATTATTGTTAAAGCACAGGGATACAAACAACACCGTCATAAACAGTGTCGCTGCAGTAATCACCGCTTTGGCATGTATATTCAGCTTTTCGTAAATATTATGAGCCGTAAGGCAAACTTTTGCCGTTTTATTATTCATCCGATTTTCTCTATATCTTTCCTGTTATCAGTCGACATCGATGCACTTCGGCAGGGCAAGGGTGCCGGTGCGGGCCACTTCCACAATGCTGACCGTGCGCAGCAGAGAAATCAGCACCAGAATCTTATCAGGTGTATCACAGAGCTGAATGATCATCTGACTCTTGCTCATGTCCACAATCTCCGCCTTCATCATCTGGCAGATATCAATCAACTCGCGGCGGTTGCCCAGATTATATTTCACTTTAATCAGCATCAGCTCACGGCTTAGGGACGCGCTTTCTTCAAAAGTCTTAACCTTGATGACATCCAGCTTTTTGTTAAGCTGTTTTTCGATCTGCTCTAAGGTACGCTGATCCCCCGTGCTGACAATGGTCATACAGGAAACGGAAGGATCATCCGTCTCACCGACTGCCAGGGAATCAATATTATAGCTTCTGCGTGCAAACAGGCCGGCCACCTTGGAAAGCACGCCGGAACGGTTCTCCACCAAAACAGAATAAATTCTCTTCATTTTCTGAACCCTCCCTCCTAGCAGACCACAAGATCCATGGGATCAATCAGACACTCCAGTATCATCGACTTATCCTCTTTCAGAAACTCGTCCAGAATCTCTTCACACTTCTCCATCGTCTCCAGACGCAGATATGGAATATCATATGCTGCAGAGAGCTTTGAAAGGTCCGGATTGCCGGTCAGATCAATCATACTGTAATGATCAGAATAATTGAAATGCTGATACTCTCTCACCATGCCCAGGACCTGATTGGTCAGGACGACAATTTTCACCGGGATGTGATGCTGGCACATGGTAGCCAGCTCCATCATCGACATCTGGAAGGAGCCGTCGCCGCAGACCGCGATCACCTGTTTTTCAGGAGCGGCCAGCTTCGCGCCGATGGCTGCCGGAATGGAATACCCCATCGTACCCATGCCGCCAGTAGTCATAAAACGTCCCTTGCGAACGATATGATAACCGCAGGACCAGATCTGATTCTGTCCCACATCAGCTACATATACGCCGTCCTCCTGCATTTTTTCAGACAACCGTGTAATAAAGGCAGCCGGGTCCACATAGTCAGGGTTGGGATTACGTTTCGGCGCCATGGTCTGTCTGTAGAAACTGAGCCGATCCACCCACTGTCTGTGACTGCCGCCAAACGGCATACCCATGAAATCCTGTAAAATACTCTTGACATCCCCGACCAGAGGAATCGTCGCGCCGGCATTTTTACCGATCTCGGCAGGGTCCACGTCAATGTGGACTAAGGTTTTATTCTGTGTGATCAGATCCGGCTGGGAAACCGCGCGGTCGGCAACTCTCGCGCCGATCATTAAAAGCAGATCTGATTCGTTCATCGCCTTATTGGCATAGGGCTTTCCGTTATTGCCCACCATGCCGTAATACAGAGGGTGCTCTGTGGGCATGGCGCCGATTCCCATCATGGTGCTGACAACAGGGATATTATATTTCTCTGCAAACTCTCTTAACTCCTGTGCAGCGTCCGCTAACAAAACTCCCCCGCCGGCACAGATAATCGGCTTCAAACTGACTTCGAGCGCCATGGCAACCCTGCGGATCTGAGGCACATTGCCCTTCACGGTCGGCTTATAGGTACGCAGATTGACCTCCTTCGGATAGGAAAAATCCTTCAGCTCCGCGTTCTGCACATCAATGGGAATATCAATCAGTACAGGACCCTTTCTTCCCGTATTGGCTATATGAAAAGCCTCTTTAAATACACGCGGGATATCCTCCACTCGCTTTACAAGATAACTGTATTTGACAAAGGATTCCACCGCGCCGGTGATATCCGCTTCCTGGAAAACATCTCTGCCGATCAGCTCGCTGTTGACCTGTCCGGTAATCACGATCAGGGGAATGGAATCCGCGTGAGCCGTCGCCACACCGGTAATCACATTGGTAGCGCCGGGGCCGCTGGTGACAGCACAGACACCGGGACGATTCGTCATCCGCGCCATTCCGCTGGCCGCATGGGCCGCGTTTTGCTCTGTGCGGATTAAAACTCTTTGAATATCAGACTCCAGTATACTATTATAAAACGGACAGATCGCCACGCCGGGATATCCGAACACCGTCGTGACCTTTTCTGCCTCAAGACACCTGACAATGGCATCAGCACCTTTCATAATCCGAAATTCCTCCTTTAAGCACGCTTGTTCACTCGCTAACTTTTAAATCTTATCATAAATCTCAGAAACTAACAACCGATTTCTTAATTTTATGCGGCTTTCCTTGATTTTCAGGGTTTCCTATGCTATCATGAGCATTGTTTAATAAAAATCATATACAGGGGAATTATGTACAGAAAATCATTTATCTTATTTTTATCATTGCTGTGCGCCGCTTTCCTTGGCGGCTGCGCTACTGCCGACACTGTAAAGATCGCCAGCTTTGAGGCGCAGATCAGCACCATTATAGACAGTATTGAGGAAATCAATGACGACATGAACGCAGTGGACACCGACTCAGGTTCCGCAGATGTAAAAATGCTCGCTTATATGAAAGATCTCTCCGCCGCAATAGATAAGCTTGCGGCGCTTGAAGTTCCTTCCAGCGATTACCAGTATGTCAATGATCTGGCTTTAGAGGCGCAGGAATACATGTCCGAGGCTCTTACCCTGTACTCACAGATTCTTTCCACCGGGGCAGAATATGATCCGGACGTTGCCGAAACTGCCTTTGCGTATTATGAAAAGGCATGCCGCCGCGTCAGTGTCATAGTTTCCCTGCTGCACGGCAACACGCCTTCTGATGTTGAGATTACATACGAATAACTCCGCTGATTATATTTTACAGTACGAATTTTCTGATTGCATAAGCAACGCCGTTTTCGTCGTTGCTTTTTGTGACATAATCCACAGCCTTCAGCACATCAGGCTCTGAATTGGCCATTCCGACACTAAAACCCGCTTTTATGAGCATGTCATAATCATTTCCACTGTCCCCGATGGCCATGGTCTGTTCCCGCTTTAATCCGAGACGGTCCGCAAGCCATAAAAGCGCCGCGCCTTTGGTGGCGGTCGATTTTGTCAGCTCCAGATTTCCGACTCCGCCTGAAACGGCTATCATATCGTCAAACTGTGCGCACCAGGCAGCGGCCTCTTCTTTAAAATAAGGTGCCCCGCCCGGCTCTTTTAAGAAGTTCACCGTCACCTTGTCCGGTTCCATTTTATGGTTTCTGATATGCGCAAGGATATCCGGGACTTCCTCTCTGCTGGTACGGAAATACTTTTTAAAGGAATTGGCCGCAATGATTCCGTCAATCAGCGGCAACTTGGAAGCATCTATGTACGCATGACCGTCAATCAGTACGTCGCAGAGTACCGGCATCGGCATCAGGCCGGCAATCAGTTCGATCACACGATTTCTGGGCATAGGATCATGATACATGCAGACGTGTCCTTTGAGATCATAAACAGAAGCGCCGCTTGTGCAGATGGCATACTGCAGACCCTTCAGTTTCAAAGCCTCCGCAGGAATTACATTATAGGGTCTTCCCGTCGCAATCACAACCTGCACACCCTTTGAAAGAGCTTCCTCGCAGACTTGTCTGTTTTCCTCCGGCAGACGTTTCTGCGTATCAAATAAAGTTTCATCCAGGTCAATCGCTACCAGCCTGATATCCATGTTGTTACATTTTTCTGTATTAATCATTCTGTAATGCTTCTCCTGTGTCTGATCTTAAGTATTTTATATTCACTCAGATGCGATGTATCCAAATCTCGGAATCCAGACCGCAAAGTCCGCAATGCCCATACACATCCTGCAGTTGTATTTCAGTCCACCGGTTACAATATCTCCCTTTCCGTACTGCGCGACGATCTCAACCTCCAGATCAGAATTCCCAGACTGACCGCCGGCAGGAAACTGCATGGTCAGCGTCGTGCGGTTTACGGCACTGATGTCCAGAACCGCCGTATCAATCGCCTGATCTGCATAATAGTAAATCAGATCGTCATAGTCAGCTACTTCATTCAGGGTCGAACTATTGGAAACACCGCTTACAGGACTGTCACTTCCATACCAGTCCGCAAATTCCAATAACAGGTCATAGCCGGTGTAACCGTTTAAACCATCGATTTCATCCAGAAATTCATCCACTGTCGCCTCATAAGCCCAGCTATATATACCGGAAAAAATGTCCAGGTCATAGGATTTGTCCTTTCTCCCATCCCCGGAATCGCCATAATAAACAGAGATAAAATACAGAACCCCCGTCTGTGAATCAACCAAAATCCTGTACAGTCTGCTGACTTCCTTCTCACCGCCATGCTGCAGCAGTGTAATACAGGTGACCAGAAACATAATATCACTGGCGTCTTCGGCGCTGCAGATCGCATACTGCGTATTGGCCTGGCTGGTGATATTGCCATCGATCATCCCATAGCTCAGCTCATCGTAATGAAAAGCAGTCTGAAGCAGCGACAGAATCTCACCTGTATCCAATCTGCTGTCTAGCTCTACCACCTGGTATTCGGCGCCGTTTTCCTTGCTCAACAGATAAGTGGACATGCGCTCCGCGTCATCCTCTATATAGTTGTTGGTCAGAACACCGGGGACAGTAAGCTCGTGATTCTCCGCATATACCGACTGATTGCTGATTCTGTCCTGTACGGCAAAAAGGAAAATGGGGGCTGACAGAACCAGAAAAAGTACGCCAGCGATAAAAAGGATATATTTAAGCCGTTTGAACATTATGATCACCCCACCGACGGCTTCCAGTAATTAAATTTTTCAAGAAGAAAAGCCATATCTTCCAGGCCGATGCAAAGATTGCACTCATACGGGTCGAAATCATTGTCCTCCTGAAAATAATATACCCATTTATTAAACTGCGCCGTAAACGTCACTGTTACATAAGAGTCCCCATCTGAAGTGTATACTGCAGCGCTGATCGGAAATGTTGTGGCCTCTTTATAGACTGTAAACTCCACGCCTGTAAGATATCCTGAATCTCCAGTCAAATCTTCGAAACCATCAACTGCGGTAAAAGTACTGTCCTTTCTGTCATCCACACAGGAAACATCCCCTGTCATATGATCCAGGAAAGGTGACAGGCACATTCCAATCAGCTGCGAACCGTAAATATGTAGATCCGTTATATCCGTATAAAGAAGCTCCTGATAGGCAGCCACAGCCCATCCGGCATCATCTGAAAATATCCCGCTGTATTGATTATAATTATCGGCATCTTCATATAAATTCCAGGCATAATAGACGCCCATAAAATAAAGCATACCGGTCTGAGAATCCACTAAAAGTCTGAGCGTATCATAACTGCCATAGTCTTCCGCTGCAACAGCACCGCCGCTGTACATCTGAATGGTAATCAACGTAAGCAGGAATATAATATCTGTGTGATCCTCTGTATTATAAACGGCATACTGCGTATGAGAAACAGAGGTGACCCCCATACGGATAAACGAGTAATCATCATCCTGATACGGGAAAGTTTTCAAAAGCAGCGCCGAAAGCTCCTCGTCACTCAAAGTGCTGTCCAGCTCCATCACCGCATACTCCACCCCCTGAGACTGATTATACAGCCAGGTCGTATATCGCTCCCCGTCATCCTCTATATAATTATTCGTCAGGATGTCGGAGACCGTAATATCCTGATTTTCCGCATACAGCGTCTGATTATCAATCTGATCTTTTAAAGAAAAAAGAAAAACGGGGGCTAAGAGAGCCAGAAGGATAATACACACAATGAACAGCAGGTATTTAATTCTCCGGCGCATAGTCCTCCCTCATCTTTCTTCGCATCTCCTCCGCCGGCGGGAACGAAAGCCGGATGGCGGTTCCTTCCCCGACATTACTCACGATTTTCAGGGTGCCCTGATGCAGATCAATGATCTTCTGACACAGGGCAAGACCGATGCCGGCGCCGCCCTGTTTCCTGGCACGGGATTTGTCCACCATGTAAAAGGCTTCGGTCACGCGGCCGATTTCCTCCTGCGGAATTCCACGGCCATTGTCCACTACCGTGATCTCATAACCGCCGTCAGAGCTCTTTTTGCCCCGAAGAACTACAAACCCATTCTCCTCCACCGCCTTATTGGCATTGGAAATCAGATTATACAATAACGAAAGCAATAAATCCTCATCGCCCCAGATCGAACCGCGCTCAAAGACAGCTCTGCCCTGTATGCCCGCTTCTTTCCAGACGGAACGCATCGTGACCCGGATATTTTCCTCGAGATTTTTGGTATCTACCAGGCGGCCGTTTAAAGGCTGACGCTCCACATTTGTCAGTTCCATCAGCTTATAAGAGAGACTCTCCAGGCGCTTTCCCTGGGAATAGATGTAATAATATGCCTCTCTCTGTTCCGCCTCAGAAAGAGGGACTGTATTGAGCATATCTGTGTAACCGATGATGGAGGCTAACGGCGTCTTGAGCTCATGCGCAAACGCGTTGGTAAAATCCTCCTTCTGCTTTGCTTCCAGCTCCTTTTGTTTTGCAGCCTCTTCCTTTTCCCGGATATAGTTTAACAGAGTATCCGCCATCTTGTCAAATGTCTGTGCCAGCTCCCCGATCTCGTCCGACGACCGGTAATGACTGCGCTTTTTATAATCTCCGCCGGCAATCTGATTGGCAACCCTGTTAAGGCGCCTGATCGGGCGGGTAATCACGCGGGACAGAACAGCCACAATGCACGCGCTGGCACTCAAAAGAACCAGTACGGCAAACCAGTACTGGCGGATATAATAAGTTCTTTCAGCATATGTTTCGGAAATATCCTGATAGATTCCGAGAATCATCTGCGCGGAATCATTTTCATAAGAGATGATCCGGACCAGCACATACTGTCCGTCCGCGATTTTCTGGATACTGTAGACGCTGTTATGCGTCTCGTCAATGTTCTCCGACATCTGTAAAATACAGGTTAAAAGCGTTGAATCATCATAGAGCAGGTTCTGCGGATCGCCGCCCTTAAGAATCTCTCCGCCCCAGATGATATAATATCCGAGCGTATCGCTGTCCATGCTTGAGGAAAGGGAATCCAACGCCGCCTGCACCGCGTAATCGGAACCATAGGCTTCATACGTCTGGTAGGTGACATCAAAGAAATACTGCAGCATCTGAAGCTGCTGCAGCGCCTGTTCCTTCTCCTTATCCATAAGACGATTAAAATTCAAATTGAGCATCCAGAGGCCAAACAGAGAAAATGCCAAAGCAAGAAGAGAAAGCATGGATAAAAACAGCTTGTCTGCGAATTTCATGGGATACTGTCCTCTCCCTCCAGGCGATAACCAACTTTGTAGATTGTAGAGATTTCTCTGTCCCAGTTCAGCTTCCTTTTCAGTCGCTGAATATGGATATCCACGGTCCGGCCCATACTTTCACTGTCGCCGCCCCATACCTTTTCATATATCTTGTCCCGGTAAAGCGCGATGCCGCGATTCTGTGCCAGAAGCAGCAAAAGATCGAACTCCTTCATGGTCAGCCTGATCAGCTCGCCGTCTCTCTCCACCATACGGGAAATCGTATCAATCGTGATGTCAAAAACATGCAGAACCGTATCCATTTTGTGGTATCGTCTCAGTACGACCTCCACTCTGGCTAACAGCTCGGCGATTTCAAAGGGCTTGGTCAGATAATCCTCCGCTCCTAACTTCAGCCCCCTCACCTTCTGCTCCGTGCTCCCAAGCGCGGTCAGAAAAATAACCGGGATCTCCAGGCGGGCTGCATACCCCATCAGCTCATAGCCGTCGATCTTCGGCAGCATAATATCCAGCAGCACCAGGTCGAAAGCCTCCTTCTCCAAAAGATTGGCGGCCTCCTCCCCATCCGCGGCCCAGATACATGTATATCCGGCCTTTGTTAAATTCATTCTGATCAGATTGGCAATAGGCTCCTCATCCTCCGCCACTAAAATTCTGTACATTCCCCTCACTCCTGCGATATTGCAAAAACAATGCCCTCCGCGACTGCCTGCGCAAGCTCAGTCTGATAAGAATCACTTGTCAGCTGACGAAGCTCCGTTGGACTGGACATATACCCCATTTCAATCAGAACCGCTGTCATGGTTGTATTGCGCAGGACAGACAGATCACTGTCTTCATACTTTCTCACATTGATTTCTGTGTTTTCCTCCATATATTCCGTGATGGCGGCGGCGAACGCCTCTCCGTCCTCCATGCCGGGATAATAATAGCACTCCAGGCCGCTGATACTGGCGTCGTCATCATAAGAATTGCAGTGCAGGCTGACAAAATAATCTGCTTCCGCTTCATTGGCGATTTCAGCCCTGTCCGTCAAAGACAGATACTCGTCCTCTGTCCTGGTCATGATTACAGTTGCACCATATCTTTCCAGAAAGGCAGCCACTTTCTCAGCTATAGCCAGGTTGATATCGCACTCCCAGATGGATCCGCTCATGCATCCCGGATCCTCTCCGCCGTGTCCCGGATCGACCACAATCGTATACCCGGTCAGGTCCACATCTGTCAGATTCAGCACAACATCATATACCTCAGAGACATTGACCTCCTCAATCATGCTGACATTTGTAATCTTCTGGGCCTCCACCATCTGATCATCACCGGAGGATCTGAAACCTCGAATCAAATGAAACGCCGCTGCAAATACAGCGATAAATAAAGATATGTATATAACGTCTCTGCACACACGGCGCATCAGTCTTTTTTTGCGTCTTCTTTTCTGATTGATCGTATTTCTGGCGCCGGCAGGTTTTCTGACATTTCTGCCGGCCGAGCGGATTCCACTTAAGTCCCCCTCTCCAATAATGGAAAGGGAATCTCCGTTTCTGTAATGAGCGCTGCGATTGCTGCTTTTGTTACTGCTGCTTCTGCCGTTTCCGATTGATCTGTTATTCTGCATAGCTAAATTCTTGTAAAACTCCCCTTAATTGTTGCCTGTATGATCCAGTCTGCGGAAAAAACCAGCATCACTCCGATATGGAAAATCAGCCGGATTTTTTATTGCCAGATAAGAGTATAAACTGCTTTTGTAAACAATTTGTAACAAAAAACGTAAAAATAATTGAAAATCGTAATATTCTTTTCAGATATGCTCAGCACACTTCTTGTCATCGGCAAAAGATTGCAGTATAATCAGAATGTCTCCCGGTTCTAAGCAGGAGTGTGGACAGATTGTCCGCATCGGAGGTGTCCAGTCTCACACTTATTCTTTCGCTGTGA
>JAJPXG010000075.1 GCA_021205565.1 Lachnospiraceae bacterium
TTCCAATTTTCGGGTGATATATTATATCGCATAAAGCAATGGCGCTGTTGGGTAATCCACGGTGCTTTTGTTTTTTTCCGCGGATTGTGAAAAAATATATCGGAGTGAGACGGCGGCGAGGCTGTCCGCTCAAAACCGGAAGGGTGCGAAGAGGCATAGATGAGGAATATGTCTCTTCGCACCCTTCTTTGTTGAGGAGGACTTATTATGACAACTGAGATTATGGAATATGTCGGCAGCCAGCTCTTTGGCGTGTGGTTCCTGATCGGCGCGGCGTTAGTGTTCTGGATGCAGGCGGGCTTTGCCATGGTGGAGGCCGGTTTTACCAGAGCTAAAAACACCGGCAACATCCTGATGAAGAACCTGATGGACTTCTGTATCGGCACCGTCATGTTCATTCTGATCGGCTTCGGCCTTCTGTTGGGCGAGGACCTGGCAGGCTTTATCGGAAAACCGGGCTTTGACATTTTCACATCCTACGCGGACTTTGACTGGTCCAACTTTGTGTTTAACCTGGTCTTCTGCGCCACGACGGCGACCATCGTTTCCGGCGCCATGGCCGAGAGAACGAAATTTTTATCCTACTGCATTTATTCCGCGGTCATTTCCGCGCTGATCTATCCCATCGAGGCGCACTGGATCTGGGGCGGCGGCTGGCTCTCCCAGATCGGCTTCCATGATTTCGCAGGCTCCTGCGCCATCCATATGGTCGGCGGTATCTCCGCTTTGGTCGGTGCCAAAATCCTTGGCCCCCGTATCGGCAAATTCGTCAGGGATAAGGACGGCAAGATCACCAAGGTCAATGCTTTTCCGGGACATAACCTCCCGATCGGCTGCCTGGGCGTGTTCATTCTCTGGCTTGGCTGGTACGGCTTTAACGGCGCGGCCTGCACTTCTTTGGAGCAGTTGGGCAGCGTGTTCCTGACCACGACGGTAGCTCCTGCGGTAGCGACTGTGGTCTGCATGATTTTTACCTGGTTAAAATACGGCAAGCCCGATGTCTCCATGTGCTTAAACGCCTCCCTGGCGGGCCTGGTGGCCATCACCGCTCCCTGCGACGTGACGGACTGCTTCGGCGCCATCATCATCGGCGGCGTGGCCGGCGTTTTAGTGGTCTTCGGCGTATGGCTTTTGGATAATGTCTTAAGAATTGACGACCCGGTGGGCGCGGTTGCGGTTCATTGCTTAAACGGTATCTGGGGTACCATCGCGGTTGGCCTGTTCGCCACCAACACCGCTCCGGGCTACAGCATTGCGGACGCCAACGGCAATGAAATGGTAGGCCTGTTCTACGGCGGCGGCTTCAAGCTTTTAGGCATTCAGCTGACCGGCTTTGTGACAGTGGCGGCCTGGACGGTTGTCACCATCACCATTGCGTTTCTGGTGATTAAGGCGCTTATCGGCCTGCGCGTTTCCGAGGAAGAGGAAATCACCGGACTGGATGCGACTGAGCACGGACTTCCGAGCGCTTACGCGGGCTTCTCCATCATGGACGTGACCGGCGGCGTGATGGATGTCAATGAGAATACTGACTTAGGCGACAGCAACTATGCGACGGCTTCTGAAGCTAAAAAGAATGCTGCTGTTCCGGTTGTGGAAGCTCCTGCTGTATCGAACAGCGGCATCCACAAGGTTGTCATCATCGCCAAGATGAGCCGCTACGACGCTTTGAGAAAGGCATTAAACGAGCTGGGCGTGACCGGCATGACCGTGACTAACGTCATGGGCTGCGGCATCCAGAAAGGCGCCGGCGAGAAATACCGCGGCGTTGAGCTGGACGCGACCCTGCTTCCCAAGATCAAGGTCGAGGTGGTTGTCTCCAAGATTTCTGTGGAGCATGTGATTGAGACCGCCAAGAAGGCTTTGTACACCGGCCATATCGGCGACGGTAAGATTTTCGTGTACAGCCTGGACAATGTGGTGAAGGTCCGTACCGGTGAGGAAGGCTTCGCTGCATTGCAGGATGTAGAATAAATTCACCAACTTACTCCCTTATTTCGACCGGCGAACCCCTTTAACCGCCGGGTCAAGCAACAAAAACGTAAAGAGCTTAAAAACTCTTTACGTTTTTGCGTTTACATGAGGAGTGCCCGGATGCTTGGCACCCGGGCTTATTATGAAAAAATATATCTGAAATCATGCATTATCTGCCGATGACGGCTTCATCTCTATGTAAAAATCAATATACCCTGCAATTATGAACAAATTATGAACGGCATGTTAACAATTAGTTAAAATACACAAAATTCATTTTTCCGGAACGAATTATATGGCAAATATGCACAAAAACAGACGGCGCGTTTTGGAACATCAGAGGGCAGTGGGCGCGGTCATAATTTTTCCGGCCGCGTCCGCGTATTTGCCTTGTAAAAAAACGGGAAAGATGTTAGAATAATTTCAATTAACGTTCGAAAAAGGAAAATGGAGCGGCGGCTCTTTTGGGGAGGTACACGGATGGAGAATTTTATAGACAGACTGGCGCAGCGCCTGGTTTCCCAGGAGAGTATGCAGGCGAACCTCGACGCGGACGCGCTGGAGGCAGAGGCTTTAAAGGAACAGGCGGCCCTTTTAAAAGAGCAGGGAGACGCTCTAAAGGAACAGATTGACATTCTCAACAGACAGCTGGCGGAATATCAGGATATTTCCCAGACGATGAAGCGCATTCAGATCAAAAATGTGGAGCTCTCCGAGAAGATCAGTCAGGTCTGTGATTTTTCCTTACAGAAGATGGAGGAGGCCGAGGCGGCCGACCCGTTTGACGAGGAAGAGGACGCGGAGGAGAAGGCCCGCACTGAACAGCTTCAGACCTGGCAGGAGAATCTGGAGGCGCACGTACACCGCGAATGCGTCAAGGTGTACAAAAACGTCCAGGCCGTGGTGGAGGAACAATCTGCCAAAGCGTTGGAAGAAACCGGCCGTCAGCTGACGGAGCAGACGCAGAAGCTCTCAGAGGCAGTGTCACAGCTCCAGGCGCAGAATGCAAAAAAGCATAAGGTTACGCGCGTGTGGGTCATTCTGACCTTTGTGATGGCGCTGCTGGGCGTTGTGCTGCAGGTACTGGAGCAGTTTGGCGTCCTGGATTACTGGATGAGTTTTATGGGAATGTAGGTTTTCCTTATTTTCCACTGTGAGGAAAAAGGAGCTTTTTGTGGCAAAACAGAATTTCAAACCCGGCAATATGCTCTACCCGCTTCCGGTGGTACTGGTGAGCGTAGCGGACAAAGCCGGCCGTTATAATATTATCACCGTAGCGTGGACAGGCACGGTCTGCTCGGATCCGCCTATGGTGTCTGTTTCCGTGCGGCCTGACCGCTACTCTTATCATATGATAGAAGAGACAGGACAGTTTGTCATCAATCTGACCACGGAGGCGCTTGTGCGGGCCGTGGATTTCTGTGGCGTCAGAAGCGGCAGAGATCTGGACAAGTTCAGGGCCTGTTCGCTGACGGCTTTGTCGGCGGATGCTGTCGCCGCGCCCCTGATTGCGGAGAGTCCGGTTAATATAGAGTGTATTGTCACGGAGCAGAAGAATCTTGGCTCACACACCATGTTTTTAGCCCGTGTCGCGGCTGTGCACGCGGACGATCGGTATATGGATGAGAAGGGCAGATTCTGCTTGGAGAAGGCAAAGCCGATTGTATATTCTCATGGACAGTATCTGGCGACCGGCAGGACACTGGGAACTTTTGGATATAGTGTAAAGAAAAATGGCAGCAGATCGTAATACAAAAAACAGTCATAAAATCAAAAAAACACCGGCTCTGTCCTACGGATACATTTGTGGCCTGCTGGTATTTTTTATCAGTATGTTTTTCGGACCGTGTCTGGATCTGAGCAGACAGGGCGAGGATACTTTTTATCTGGTCTATATCAACGATACTTATGTGGGCACGGTGAAGGACGAAGAGACCGCCAACGCCTGCTTTCAGTCGGCAAAGGAGCAGATTATCTTCGATTCGGAGGAGATGACGTTCATTTCAGCGGATCTGACGCTGGAAGGGACGGATCAGAAGCTGGGCACCATGACGGATACGGAGGAAATGACGCAGACCATGACGCAGATTCTGTCGGACTGCGTGGTCGAGACGCTTGAGCGGGCGTATATGCTGAAAATCAACAGCTATATGGCGGCTCTTTCCAGTGTGTCCGAGGTACAGGAGGTTCTGCAGCAGGTCGTGGATTATTATAATATGGGCGGAGACTTCGAGGTCGGGATTCAGATCGATTCGGACCGCGGCTTTATGGTGCTGACCGCTGCAATCGGGGAAGTTACCGACGAGGAGGGCGGCACGGTGGACAGGAACGTGGCCGGCCTTGCCACTTTAGAGGACGAGCTGTTTGATGAGGAGAACTACGCGGAAGAGCTGACCGCGGACGATTATGAGCTGGGCGTGCTGGAAATGTATTTCGTGGACCGGATTGAGATCGCGGAGTGCTATCTTTCCCCGGACAATATCAGTACCGTGGACGAGGTCGTTTCCTATCTGCTGAATGATGAGCTGGAAAATGAAATCTACACGGTGCAGAGCGGCGATACCTTAAGCGCAATCGCGCTCTCCACCGGCGTCCCCATGGAGGATCTGATCGCCATGAACGACTCGCTGGAAAGCGAAAGCTCCATTCTGCAGATTGACCAGGAGCTGATTATCACGGTACCCACCTCATCGCTGACGGTGGCTTATGTGGTGACGGAGTTTATCTCGGAGGAGTACGAGGCGGAGACCGAATATGTATACAATGACGACTGGTATACGACGGAGAGCGAGACGATACAGGATCCTTCCACAGGCTATCGTGAGATTGTCGCTAATGTGACGTATTTAAACGGAGAGGCCTCGGATGAGGAAATCCTTTATGAAAACGTGCTGATGGAGGCCGTTCCCAAGATTGTGGAGCAGGGTACGCAGACGCCGCCGACCTATATCAAGCCGGTTTACGGCGGCACGCTGTCCTCCGGCTTCGGCACAAGATGGGGGACCGTGCACAAGGGCGTGGACTGGTCCGTTCCGGTCGGCACCTCCGTGTACGCTTCCTCCGGCGGCACGGTTACGAGAGCAGGATGGAGCAGCAGCTACGGATACTGCGTTTATATCCAGCATCCGGACGGCAAGGAGACGCGCTACGCGCACTGCAGCAAGCTTTATGTGTCTGTGGGAGACACGGTGGTCCAGGGTCAGCTGATTGCTTTGAGCGGCAATACGGGCGACAGCACCGGACCGCACCTGCACTTTGAGATCCGCGTGAACGGAGTGGCGGTGAATCCATTACTGTACGTATCGTCATAAATAATTTGTTTACAACCCTGTAAAAATGGTGTAATATATATTATATTTTTATGAACCAGACAGGAGTATCATATGGAACAATACGCGATCTGGGGCGGAAATCCACTGGTTGGAGAGGTCGAGATCGGCGGCGCCAAAAATGCTGCCCTCCCGATTTTAGCAGCGTCCCTTCTGACAGATGATACTGTTTTGATAGATAATTTACCCGACATCAGAGATATCAATGTGCTGCTCGCCGCCATGAAGAGCATCGGCGTTGTGGTGGAGCGCCTGGGGAGGCACCAGGTGAAGATCAACGCGGCACATATTTATACCACTGCGATTGAGGGGGAGGGTATTCGGAAGATGCGCGCGTCCTATTATTTCCTGGGCGCACTGCTTGGAAAGTATAAATCAGCCAGCGTCGGACTGCCCGGCGGCTGCGAGATCGGCACACGAGCCATCGACCAGCATATTAAGGGCTTCAAGGCGCTCGGGGCGAAGGTCAGACTGGAGCACGGGATGATTATCACCGAGGCCATTGACCTGACCGGTGCTCACATTTTCCTGGATGTGGTCAGCGTGGGCGCCACCATCAACCTGATGATGGCCGCTGTTTTAGCGGAAGGACTGACCGTGATCGAGAACGTGGCCAAGGAACCTCATGTCGTGGACGTGGCGAACTTTTTGAACAGCATGGGTGCCAATATCAAGGGCGCCGGTACGGATGTGATCCGCATCCGCGGGGTCAAGAGTCTGCATGGCTCGGAGTATACCGTGATTCCGGATCAGATTGAGGCGGGTACCTTTATGATGGCGGCCGCCATCACCAAGGGCGACGTCACAGTCAAAAACATCATTCCCAAGCATTTGGAGTGCATCAGCGCGAAGCTAAAGGAAATCGGCTGTGAGGTGCAGGATTCCGACGATGCGGTCCGTGTGGTCGCTTCCAGGGTGCTGCACGGCACACAGGTGAAGACGATGCCCTATCCCGGCTTCCCCACGGATATGCAGCCGCAGATTTCCGTGACGCTGGGTCTGGCGGAGGGAACCAGTATTGTGAGAGAGAGCATCTTTGAGAATCGTTTCCGTTACCTGGAGGAACTGGGCAAGATGGGCGCCAACGTGACCATCGAGGGTAATGTGGCCATTCTCGAGGGCGTGAAGAAATATGAAGGCGCCTCGATCAGCGCCACCGATTTAAGAGCGGGCGCGGCTCTGGTGCTGGCGGCTCTGGCGGCGGAGGGCTTTTCCACAGTGGATCATATTCACTATATTGAGCGCGGCTATGAGGATTTTCCGGAGAAGCTGAACGGTCTCGGCGGCCATATTAAGAGAGTGACAAACGCCGAAGAATTAAAGAGAGCAAGACTGAAGGTCGTGTGAAAAGAGACGCCTGACAGTGAACACTAAGACAGAGACAGCTGTTCCTTTTGGGGTAGCTGTCTCTTGTTTTCTTAAAGGAGGACCCCATGGCATTTACGCATCTGCATGTCCATACGGAGTACAGTCTTTTGGACGGCTCCAACAAAATCAAAGAATATGTGAAGCGCGTCAAAGAGCTTGGTATGGACAGCGCCGCCATCACTGACCACGGCGTCATGTACGGCGTGATTGACTTTTACCGCGAATGCCAGGCGCAGGGGATCCGCCCCATTTTAGGATGCGAGGTTTATGTGGCGCCCAACTCGCGCTTTGATAAGGAGCTGACCGGCGGCGACGACCGCTACTATCATCTGATCCTGCTGGCGGAGAATGACCAGGGCTACAGGAACCTGATGAAGATCGTCAGCAAGGGCTTCACAGAGGGCTTTTATTACAAGCCGCGTGTGGACATGGAGGTGCTGCGCACGTATCACGAGGGGATTATCTGCCTCTCCGCCTGTCTCGCGGGCGAGGTGCAGCGCTACATCACCAAGGGCCTCTATGATGAAGCCAAAAAGAGTGCCTTAAAATACCTCGACTGCTTCGGCGAGGGCAATTACTTCCTGGAGCTGCAGGATCACGGCCTGCCGGAGCAGCAGACAGTCAACGCGCAGTTGGTGCGCATGAGCCGGGAACTAAATATCCCGCTGGTGGCCACCAACGATGTGCATTATACCTACGCGGACGATGTGGAGGCGCACGATATCCTCTTATGCCTGCAGACGAATAAAAAATTAAAGGACGAGGACCGCATGCGCTATGAGGGCGGCCAGTATTATGTCAAAAGCGAAGCCGAGATGCGTGCGCTCTTCCCCTACGCGCAGGAGGCGCTGGACAATACGCAGAAAATCGCGGAGCGCTGCCATGTGGAGATTGAGTTCGGCCACACGAAGCTGCCGCATTTTGAGGTGCCCGAGGGCTATGATTCCTGGACGTATTTAAACGCCCTCTGCAATCAGGGCTTTAAAGAGCGGTATGAAGACGAAAACGCACCTGCGGATCAGAGCGGCATGACGCTGCGCGAACGCCTGGAGTATGAGCTTGGCGTCATTAAAAGCATGGGCTATGTGGATTATTTCCTGATCGTCTGGGATTTTATCAACTATGCCAGGGAACACAATATTCCGGTGGGGCCGGGCAGAGGCAGCGCGGCGGGTTCCATCGTTTCCTACTGTCTGCACATCACGGACATTGACCCCATCCGTTACCAGCTGCTGTTTGAGCGATTTTTAAACCCGGAGCGCGTGACCATGCCGGATATCGACGTGGACTTCTGCTTCGAGCGCCGCCAGGAAGTCATTGACTATGTTTCGGAGAAATACGGCAGCGAGAAGGTGGTGCAGATCGTCACCTTCGGCACCATGGCGGCCAAGGGCGTAATCCGCGATGTGGCGCGGGTGATGGACCTGCCCTATTCCTTCGGCGACGCGCTGGCGCGTCTTGTTCCCAATGAGCTGAATATCACGCTGGAGCGGGCGCTGCAGATGAATCCGGAGCTTCGCAGCCGCTACGAGAACGAGGAGCAGGTGCACAAGCTGATCGATATGTGCAGGCGTTTAGAGGGACTGCCCCGCAACAGCTCCATGCATGCCGCGGGCGTGGTGATCTGTCCGAGTGCGGCGGACGATTATGTTCCGCTCTCCAGAGGCAAGGACGGCGCGATTACGACCCAATTTACCATGACGACCCTGGAGGAGCTGGGCCTTTTAAAGATGGATTTCCTGGGCTTAAGGACGTTGACGGTGATCCAGTCGGCGGTCGATACCATAGAGGAGACCACAGGCCGTAAAATTGATATTTCCAACATTGATTATGATGATAAAGCGATTTTTGATTACATCAGCACCGGGAAAACGGAGGGCGTCTTTCAGTTAGAGAGCGCGGGCATGAAGAGCTTTATGAAGGAGCTGAAGCCCGCCAATTTGGAGGATATCATCGCCGGTATTGCGCTCTACCGTCCGGGTCCCATGCAGTTCATTCCGCAGTATGTCAAGAGTAAAAACAGTGGGGAAAAGGTAGAATATCTCTGTCCGCAGTTAGAGCCGATTCTCGCTCCCACCTACGGCTGCATTGTCTACCAGGAACAGGTCATGCAGATCGTCCGCGATCTGGGCGGCTATTCCATGGGCCGCAGCGACCTGGTGCGCCGCGCTATGAGCAAGAAAAAGCAGTCCGTGATGGAAAAGGAACGGGCCAACTTTATTTACGGCAACGCAGAGGAGGGCGTTCCCGGCTGTATTGCGAACGGCGTTTCGGAGGAGGTCGGCAACCGGATCTACGATGAGATGATGAGCTTCGCGGAATATGCCTTCAATAAGGGACATTCCGCCTCCTATGCGGTCATCACCTACCGGACTGCCTGGCTGAAATATTATTACCCGGTGGAATTTATGGCGGCGCTGATGACCAGCGTCATTGATAATCCCGGCAAGGTGGCGGAGTATATCATGTGCTGCCGCAACATAGGTATTGCGATCTTGCCACCTGATATCAATAAAAGCAGCGCGAAATTCTCCGTGGAGGGGAAGTCGGTGCGCTACGCCCTGTTGGCCATCAAGGCGGTGGGGCGTCCGGCCATTGAGTTTATCATAAGAGAACGCGAGGAAAACGGGCCGTTTACCTCCCTGCAGGATTTTCTGACCAGGACGGATGGTTCGGACTGCAACCGGCGCATGGTCGAGCATTTCATCAAGGCGGGAGCGCTCGATGGTCTTTACGGCAACCGCAGACAGTTCATGACGATGTATGAGCCCATTTTAGAGCAGCTGGCCGTCGACAAAAAGAACCACATGGCCGGGCAGATGACGCTGATGGACTTAATGGACGCGCATGAGCGGGAGAATTTCGAGGTTTCCATGCCCAGGGTGGAGGAGTATGACAAGGAGGAGCTGCTTTTCATGGAAAAGGAGGTCCTGGGCATTTATGTCAGCGGCCACCCTCTGGAGAGCTGTGAAAAGCTCTGGAAAAAGAACATCACCGCCCTCACCACGGATTTTCTGCTGGATGAGGAAACGGGAGAGACGGCGCTGGCGGACGGCTCCACGCAGACGGTTGGCGGCCTGATCAACGAAAAGACCGTCAAATACACGAAAAACGACCAGCCCATGGCCTTCCTGCAGATTGAGGACATGTTCGGCACCGTGGAGGTCGTCGTATTTCCCAAAACCTACGAGAAATATAACGGGCTTCTTAAGGAGGATGAGAAAATCTTTGTGACCGGCCGCGTCTCTTTGGAGGAGGAAAAAAACGGCAAGCTGATCGCGGAAAAGATTGTTTTGTTTTCCCAGGTGGGCAGGGAGCTGTGGCTGCGCTTTGATAATATGGGACAGTATCAGCGCCTGTGGCCTGAGGTGTCCGGGGTTTTGCAGGGCAGCGAAGGGCCGGACCAGGTAATTATTTACATTGCGGAGGGCAAATTAAAAAAGACGCTGCCCCGCAGTGATAATGTCCGGGCGGATGAGGCACTTATGAAGGCGTTGTACGAAAAAATGGGGGAAGAGAATGTAAAGATTGTTTAAAGTCGTTGCGGTTTCCCATAAAAAGTATTAGAATTACGGTAGCAAAAAGCAGTTGTTTCACCACATGGGAAATATTGACGTTGTTTTTTGAAAGGCAGTAATCATCATGGCTTTAAGGCGCTTATGAGCATTTATGAGCTGTGTATTGGCGTTATATTTCATGAAAGAGGTTGCGATTATGGCGAAAGAGATGAAAACGATAGGGGTATTGACCAGCGGCGGCGATGCGCCGGGCATGAACGCGGCAATCCGTGCGGTTGTGAGAAAAGGAATCGCGAACGGCGTGAAGGTGATGGGTATCCACAGAGGGTATCACGGCCTGCTGCGGGAGGAAATCACGGAAATGGATTCCCGCAGCGTGTCTGACATCATTCAGCGGGGCGGTACGATCCTGGGAACGGCCCGCTGCATGGAGTTTCTGACATTGGAAGGCCAGAAAAAGGCCGCGGACATCTGCCGCAAATACGGCATTGACGGCGTGGTGGTCATCGGCGGCGACGGCTCCTACAGGGGCGCGCAGAAGCTGGCGGAGCAGGGAATCAATGTCGTGGGACTCCCCGGGACGATTGACCTGGATATTGGCTGCACGGAGTATACAATCGGCTTTGATACGGCTGTCAATACGGCCATGGAGGCCATTGATAAAGTGCGTGACACCTCGTCCTCCCATGAGCGGTGCTCGATCATCGAGGTGATGGGTCGACACGCGGGCTATATTGCGCTGTGGTGCGGCGTGGCGAGCGGCGCGGAGAATATTCTCATTCCTGAGAAATATGACTATAATGAACAGGCCATCATTGACCAGATCGTGGAGAACCGTAAAAAGGGCAAGAAGCATCATCTGATCATCAATGCGGAGGGTATCGGCCATTCCACCTCCATGTCGAGGCGTATCGAGGCGGCGACGGGGATTGAGACGCGCGCGACGATTTTGGGCTACATGCAGCGCGGCGGCAGCCCCAGCTGTAAGGACCGGTACTATGCTTCGATCATGGGTGCATACGCGGCGGATGTGATCTGCGAGGGCAAGAGCAATAAGGTGATTTCAATTGTGAACGGGCAGCTGGCGGATATTGATATTGACGAGGCGCTGGCGGTGAAGAAGGATATTGACGATTACGAGTATTGTGTCAGCATTGATCTGAGCAGGTGAATATGTGTAAATGTCGTGTGGCAATCTATAAACTGCTTCACTCATACGTGCCGAACACTCCGATGAGCCCATGGGCATGAAAATCGTGTTCAGCAGAGGCTTCCACGATTTTCAATGGTCTCATCTCCATGGCACGAAAAATCGCTCAGCAGTTTATAGATTGTCACACTCTGTTACACAAAGTTTGAAATAACAGGAAGCAGCAACCGGCAATTAGCGGTGAATATGTAAGCGGTGAGAAGCGTATTATGATTACAAGTGTGGGAAACGCGCAGGTGAAGCAGGTGTGCGCGTATGTGTTAAAGGCGAAAGAACGCCGCAGGGATCGGATTTATGTTGTGGAGGGGCCCCGGATGTTTCAGGAGGCCCCTGTTGATTCCGTGCGGAAGGTGTATGTGACGGAGGAGTTTCTGGAAAGGTGTGGGGCTGCGGACGACCGGCAGCGACGGATTTTTGAGAAGCTGAAGGTCTGCGGTTATGAAATTGTCTCGCCGCAGGTGATGGATAAAATGTCGGACACCTCCGCAAACCAGGGAATCCTGGCGCTGTTATCCTGGCCGGAGTATGACTGGGAAGGACTGCTTGCAAAGCCGGACGGTGTGTATCTGGTGCTGGAGGATCTGCAGGATCCCGGAAATCTGGGGACAATATTCCGCACGGCAGAGGGCGCGGGTGTGTCAGGGATGATTCTGACGAAGGATACAGTGGATATTTTCAATCCGAAGACCATCCGGGCAACGATGGGCAGCATCTACCGGGTTCCGTTTCTGTACGCGGACTCCGCTGCGGAGGCGATTGAGAGACTGAAGGAGCGGGGAATAGCCGTGTATGCGGCGCACCTGAAGGGAACACAGTCCTATGACTGCTTCGATTATACAAAGGGCTGTGCCTTCCTGATTGGAAATGAGGGAAACGGTCTTCACAGAGAAACGGCCGCCATGGCCGACACCTATGTCAGAATCCCCATGACAGGGCAGTTGGAGAGCCTGAATGCGGCAGTTGCAGCCGCAATTCTGATGTATGAAGCCGCCAGACAGCGATGGAAAATGTAACAGATTTCGGGCGGTAAGAGAACAGAAAAGAGGAAATTCCATTAAAAATCCGCTCTGAAAGCCTGCTGAGGCAAATATATTTTGGAAAAACGCTTGACAGCCGGATTGTTTCATGCTATTGTATTTGTTACACCCTTAAAAATTTGTAACAATTTTGTAACATTTGTTTACAAATGCGTCATAAAAAAGACGACAATGTCGTCAGCATAAGGGTGGGACCGGAGGAAGAAACAGTGTTAAAGCGAAAACCAAAGTTAGCGATAGCTGCGGCGCTTCTGGCAGTCATGATTTCCGTCTGGACCGGGCAGGTGTACATAACAGCACAGGCTGCGTCTTCGACCGGGGTCACCAGTGTCAAAAGCTGCATGGACAGCTTCAACAGCGGAGTTGCTTCGATTTTAACCCCATCTTATAAAACAGCTGAGAGCCAGAGTACGGCGGTATCCGCCGAGACGAGCTATGAGCTGGTCATGGTGAATGTAGAAAATGTTCTGAATGTGCGTGCCGAGGCCAGCGAGGATTCCCTGATTGTCGGCAAGCTGTATAAGGACTGCGGCGGCGTTGTGCTGGAGAGAAAAGACGGCTGGACGAAGCTTCAGAGCGGCAATCTCATCGGCTGGGCAAAGGATGAGTATCTTTTATTTGGCGATGAGGCCACAGAACTGGCAGGCGATGTCGGTTATCCCATCGCGGTTGTTGCCACCAATGCGGTGCGTGTGCGTGCCGAGGCGAGTTTTGACGCCGAGGTGCTCGGCTACGCGGCGGTCGGTGAGGAGCTGACTGTCGTAAGTGAGGTGGATGACGACTGGCTGTGTGTGGAGTACGGAAGTGAGCTGGCTTATGTGAACAGGGAATTTGTTTCCGAGGAATATGAGGTTGACTGCGGCGAGACGCTGGATGATATTACAGAGCGTGAAATGAAGGAAGAGGCGGATAAGAAGAGCCTTTCCACTTCCAATGCCTCCATGTCCACCACAGAGTATGAGCGTATGCTCTTAGCTGCGCTGATTTACTGTGAGGCCGGCGGAGAGAGCTACGAAGGCAAGGTGGCTGTAGGCGCGGTGGTGTGCAACCGTGTGAGAAGCAGCGGTTATCCGGATACGCTTCAGGGCGTGATTTACGCTTCCGGTCAGTTTACACCGGCTAAGAGCGGACGTCTGGATCAGGTCTTAAGCAGCGGCAATATTCCGCAGAGCTGTTATGACGCGGCTGATGAGGCACTGAGCGGATACACCAACGTGGGTGATGCGGTTCGTTTCCGCCGCAATACCGGCACCATCGACGGCATTGTGATTGGAAATCATGTATTCTACTGATTGTGTGCGCAAACGATGATAAAAACAGAATAAGAAAACTTAAGACGGACCGCGGCCAGGGAATGCCGCGGTCTGTTTTTTTGCTGTGAACACTTAGTGAAGTGGAGCCAGGGGCGAACACTGAACTTAGTGAGAACGCATGCCGAAGTTCTTAGTGAGGTTTTTCACGAGCTTAGAACTTCGGTAGCTGTGAACACTTCCCTAAAGGGACGCCTTCGGTGTAGTGAAGTGGAGCCAGGGGCGAACACTCCCCTGGTATCATTTACATATATTGTACGGAAACAGGAATTGAAAAAAAGCAAGGTCTATGGTACAATTTCTACAGAGAGAGCGGGTTTTGAAAAATGCCTGGGAAAGGAGGACGTCGTGGAAAACTATACGGTTTTTGACTGGATTGTACAGAACGCGGTTGCCTTCTGGCTGCTTGTGATTGTGGTGCTGCTGGTGTTTGAACTTCTGACACTTGGGCTGACAACGATCTGGTTTGCCTTTGGCGGGCTGATTGCCATGGCGATCGCCGCTGCGGATGGCCCGTTCGCGCTTCAGTTCGGCGCCTTTGCGGTCATTTCACTGCTGGCGATGGTTCTGGTACGCAATGTCGCATTGGAGCGCTTTAATCAGAACCGGGCCAGGACCAACGTGGACAGTGTGCTCGGGCAAAAGGCAATCGTAACTCAGAAAATCAACAATTTAAAATCGGAGGGCCAGGTCGTGTTAAACGGCATGGAATGGACCGCCCGCAGCGCGTCGGATTCAGAGATTGAGGAGGGTACTGTGGTTGTTGTAAAGCGCGTCAGCGGCGTCAAGCTGATTGTAGAGAAGGAGGGATAGTATGATTTGGGTTATTCTGTTAGTGATTATTATTCTGGCGATTCTGGCCAGCTGTATCCGGATTGTGCCGCAGGCGCAGGCCTACGTGATCGAGCGTCTGGGAACCTATCAGGGGACCTGGGACGCGGGCTTAAAGATTAAAATGCCGGTTACCGACCGCGTAGCCAAAAAGGTGAACTTAAAGGAACAGGTCGTGGACTTCGCGCCGCAGCCCGTGATTACCAAGGACAATGTGACGATGCGGATTGATACGGTGGTGTTTTTCCAGATCACGGATCCGAAGCTTTACACCTATGGTGTGGAGAATCCGCTGATGGCCATAGAGAATCTGACGGCCACCACGCTCAGGAATATCATCGGTGAGATGGAACTTGACCAGACGCTGACCAGCCGTGAGACGATCAACACCAAGATGAGAGCGTCTCTGGATGAGGCGACCGATCCCTGGGGCATCAAGGTCAATCGTGTGGAGCTGAAAAACATCATTCCGCCTACCGAGATCCAGAATGCCATGGAGCGGCAGATGAAGGCGGAGCGCGAACGCCGTGAGGCAGTCACCAAAGCTGAAGGTGAAAAGAAGGCGGCCGTTCTGCAGGCGGAAGGACAGAAAATGTCCGCCATTCTGAAGGCCGAGGCGGAGAAGGAAGCCGCGATTCTGCGTGCGGAAGCGGAGAAGGAAAAGCGTATCCGCGAGGCGGAAGGCGAGGCGGAAGCCATCGTGAAGGTGCAGCAGGCCAAGGCGGAAGGCGTGCGGATGTTAAAGGAAGCGGGTGCGGACGAGTCGGTGCTGCGGTTAAAGAGTCTGGAAGCGTTTGAGAAGGCTGCTGACGGACAGGCCACCAAGATTATCATTCCCTCTGAAATTCAGGGGCTGGCGGGACTGGCGAGCAGCTTAAAGGAAATTGTAGCGGAGTAATTTAAGATGTATTTAAAAGGAAGAAATTTTTTAAAGCTGCTGGATTTTACAC
>JAJPXG010000070.1 GCA_021205565.1 Lachnospiraceae bacterium
CCTCCTTTTTCGGGATAACAAGGCTGGCAGAATGCAGTGGCCGTCCGTCACCTTTACCGTGAATGCGTTCTCCACATAATGCGCACTGCCCTCACCCACGCAGATCAGATCCGTCGTTTCAGTAATAATATTGGTAAGCATGAAGAAGAGCAGCTGGGTATCGTTCTTGCCGCAGGTATCTTCCATGTATGGTCTGACCTTCTGTCCGACGACGTCCAGCACACTGCTGTTCATGGATGTAATCTGCGCCACACCGAAGGAAACATCGCCCACGCTGAATTTCTTGAAATCCTGGTAGAAAATTTCCTCCGCGGACTTCTCCTGCACATCGCTGCCGGCAGCAAACATCTCGTTCGCGTATGACTCAATATCCACATGAGCGATATCGGCCAGATATCTGGCTATATTCTCATCCAGGCTTGTACAGGTCGGAGAACGGAATAAAAGTGTATCCGAAATAATCGCGGACATCAAAAGGCCGGCGATCTGCGGTGTAATCTCCTGGCGGCTCTCATGATACATCTGTGTAATGATGGTCGCCGTACAGCCCACCGGCTGGTTGCGGAAATAAATCGGGGACAGCGTCTCTATAGAACCGATGCGGTGATGATCAATGATCTCTAAAATCTCAGCGTCCCGGATATCGTCCACCGCCTGGGATTCCTCATTATGATCCACTAAAACGACCTGTTTTTTCTTGGTATTGATTAAATTACGGCGGGAGACCGTACCTTTGCAGCGTCCCTGGCTGTCAATCACCGGGAAATCGCGCAGACGCGTCTGTCCCATGACCTCTTTAATATGCGGAAGGGCGTCCCTGGTGGAAAATGTAATCAGATTCTCCGTCCGCATCAGGAAGCGGGCCGGCGTCGCCAGATTGATGATTCTGGCGATCGTGTATGTATCCATCGGTGTGGTAATGACCACACAGCCGCTCTGTTTTGCCTGCTCGATCAGATCCGGCTGAACTTCACTGTCACAGCTGATTACCAGGCAGCCGGCGCCGGCTTTTATGGCAGCGAGCTGTGCCTCCTCTCTGTCAGCCAGTACTACCAGATCGCCCGACCTGGTCCTCTCAGAAATCTGCTCCTCATTGCCCGCGCCGATTAAGACCTTGCCCTTAGTAAAGCGTTCCTGACCGTCTCCCACTACGATTTTCCCCTGCAGTGTCTTGGCAATGCAGTCATAAAGCGTATGCGCGCTGGAGAGAGGCTTTACGTCCTCCGGATTCATAAAGTAGCGGGCGATATCCCCAACTGTCAGAAGACCCTCCAGGTGCTGCTCCTCATCAGTGAAGGGCATTGTCACCGCATTATTCTGTGCGAGGATATCCCATAGCTCCATGACGGTGATGTCCTGCGGCACATAGGGGTGCGTGTGGATTTCCATGTCTCTGGCCTGGCAGCCAACCCCCGGCATATAGCCGGGCGTTTCCGCATGGAAGGTCTTTAAGACAAATTCCGTTTCCTTGTTCATGTGACCGGCCCGCTTCGGCACATAGACCCAGCCCTCCGGCGCGGTCCGGTTTTTTAATTCCGCGTAAGCGATAGCAGAACAGACGGAATCCGTGTCCGGATTTTTGTGTCCCACTACATAAATACGTTTTCCTTCGCTCATTTACTGACCCCATTGGCAGTCATTGTTTTCAGGAACCCATACGACTATGACCGCTTCTTTTCCCTTCTTTTTAACCCTGTTTTGCAGTCATTGTCTTTTCTGATCCGGAAGTGACTGCTTATTTTCTCTATTTCTTCGTATCCCCAGTCTCAATGCCATAACAGAGCTTCAGCTGCTGCACAATCGTATCCACGCAGCCCTGATATCCCAGCTTGCCGCTGTCAATGCACAGATCATAATTTCTCGCGTCTGTCCAGTTCTGTCCCGTGTAGCATTTATAATAGGTGCCGCGCCGTTTATCCACCTTCTCAATATATCTGGTGACTTCCTTTAACTGAAGATCTGAACGGATGCTCCAGGCACGATCCAGACGTTTGTCCTCCGGCGCGTGAATGAAGACTCTCAGTACATTTGGGAAATCCTTCAGGACAAAATCCGCACAGCGACCAATGATCACACAGCTTTCCTCCGAGGCCACAGCCTTAATCAGCTTCGCCTGGTAATTAAACAGCTTCTCGCTGGTCACTTCCTCATCCAGGTCCTCCGCCGGCTTTTCATGGTCATAAACGCTCCTGACCAGTCCGAAAAGGAAGCTTGGGCGTGCTTTTTCATCCGCCCGTGCCAGCAGATCCTGATCGATTCCTCTCTCTCCGCTGACCATGCTCAGCAGTTCTTTGTCGTAATACGCAATGCCAAGCTGCTCCGCAAGCATCTGTCCCACGACGCTGCCGCCGCTGCCGTACTGCCTGGCAATGGTGATCACCATTTTCTGCATAGAACCCGCCTCCTTTATTCCGCATTTTAATTATTGTACCATGAAAAAAAAGAGAGTTCAAGGTATCATCAGAAATGATTTTATCCCTTTACGCAATCCTTACCTTCAGCCTTCGTTTAAATACAGTTGGACCCGATTCTGGATCAGCGCCGCTACCTCCTCAAAGCTCTTCTGCCCGGCGAAATAGTAAGCGGCCTCCTCGGTGATGATGTTCTGTACCTCCGTAAAACTGTAATATCTGCGGTCAGCGCTGTTGATCAGAGCGATGACTGTGTCCACATCCTCCTGCGACGCCTTATATACGTAAATGGATTCATCAGTTGAAGGATCATAATAATGGCCTTTATTCATCAATTGGATTTCTCCCGCATCTATCGCCCACTCATAATCATCCTCCATTGCCAGCTCCATCTGCTCCTCAAAGAGCGCGGTGACGACAGGAAAACCTTGTCCTGAAAGACCGTTTGTCAGATAATATTTTAAAAACGCCCATGCCGCTTCCTTCTGTTCACAGTTTGCGTTGATGGTCAGCTGATCGCTTATAAATTTCAGCGCGGTACCGGAACCATTTTCGGTTGGATACCCGATGTACTCCAGATCCGTATCCCAGATCGCTTCTTCAAGCTGATGATCCGCCACACTGGATATTGCTCCCATCTCCATCAGGCACTCCCCGTTCCTGATTGCCTCCCGATAAGATACGCCTGTACTGGATGCGATAACACGATCCGCTGCAAACTCCATCAGCATACGAAATGTCTCTGACTCGAAATCGCAGGTTCGGCTCTCCCAGTCAATCAGGACATCCCAGTTGATTTCGCAAAGTGTAGTCAGGACATCCTCTCCCGCATAAAAGCCCCAGACTGCGTTGACATCCCGTCCGTTCTCCTCTAAAATCTCCTCAAATTCCGTAAGCGTCACGCCGCTCCTGCCCTGTATCACATCGCTGCTTCCCCAAATACTCATCAAATAAAAGTCAGGCGCCAGGGAATAGAGCTTTCCATCGATTTCATACAAATCAGTCACCCGTGTCATCAGATCGTCTCTGTCAAAATCCGCGTCCAGTTCCATCATTTCATATAAATCCACAAAAACGCCCTTGTCCGCCAGCATATCCCGCATGGATTCCGTCACCACGATCAGATCAGGTGCGGTACCTCTGACCAGGTCGAGGGAAAGCTGATCGCGCCCCACGTCAGAACCTGTGCCACCCTCCGCTGTCTCATCGTAATAATTGACCAGCTCGATCCGGATATTGTCATTGTAGCGGTTGAACTCTGTCACACATTCGTACAGATTTGTCCACCCATCCACCAGATTCGCGGCTGTAATTCCCAACGTCAGCACGGTTTTCTCACTGACGCCCTCCCGGATACAGGCATATTCGGAATTGTCCGTTCCATAATTGTCCACGATCTCATAAACGCCGTCATTTAAGCACAGATATATAATATCAGAAGCCGTAATGCCAAATGCCGACAGATCCAGCAGAGTCACATCGCTCTGCTCTTCCACCCGATATTCGTACAGATAAGTGCCCTGACAATAGAGCAGGCCGCCTTCTAAAACCGCAAACGTGTCCGCGTCCGCCATGACCTCCAGCCCGTCTATCCTCTGTTCCGCGCTTTCCCTGGCATCCGTGTCCATGGTCTTCACATAGGAGCCGCCGGAATCCTTTGCCAGAATAAGCGGATTCCCCTCATCATCAAAACAAAACCCGAGCATTTTAGAGCCCTTTATGACCGGAATTTCCTCATAATACAGCGTCTGCATCTGAGAATCCTTCACATATACCATTCCCACATTCATCACAGTTTTCTCATCCGCATCCTCTATATACCGGCTGGCCGGAAGCACTGCATTTAACCAGAAATAATAATGTCCTTCCTGATCCTGACAGATCATACAGTCTGAGATTTCTCCGTCTTCCAGATCCTCCAGCCCGATATCCTCATACAGAAGTTCCGCCTGTGAGGAGCCTTCTGATATCTCCCAGCAGGAAACGATTCCCTCCTGCGAAGCCACCACCAGCACCACATCCTCCTGCGCGGCCACCAGGCCATAGACTTCATCGACATCCGTAATCAGGATCTGCTGCAGGACAGTTTCAGACTGCACATCCTGTCTGATCACCGTCAGTCCTTCAACAGAAAGGCTGCAGCCGTACACTGTATCGTCCAGCACAATCGCTTTCTCAAATCTGCCCTCTAAAGCCACATGACTGGAAGTGAGCGAAATCTCCTCTCCACAAACACCTTCATTTAAAACCGCCACCTTTTTTGCTGTGTCCTGCGAAACCTCTGTTTCCTGTAAGCCGCATCCCGTAAGTAAAATGACAGTCGCTAAGATAAAAATAATACTTTTTCCCATATAACTATCCCCCTCATACACATTTTTAAAACTGCTGCTGCCTTTCAAGCCAGTATCAATTCGGCCTGCCTCCATCCGCGCCAGACAATTGAAGCAAACCTTTCCCTGCAGCAATTCTGTAAACAGAATACACCAGCTTTGTATCAAAATTGTAACAAAAATGCTCTGCCTTTCAAACACGAGACAGAGCATTTTGGGTTATATAATGATCAGAATCTTGAATTCACAGGATTACTGTATACTTATGATTCGACTTCCGAAGCAGCCGCCGCTTCTTCTGCCACAGATATATGCGGCTCCGAAACGAGAACCACGGTGGCGTCTTTACTGATACCCAGTTCAATATCCGGGGCGGATGCGATAGCCAGATCTCCTACCCTGACAGCGTCTCCGGGCCGCATATCTCCGACATCAATTTCCACTTTTTCGATCAGGGAAGCTGGCAGCGCTTTATATGGGATTTCCTTCAGAATCAGTTGAAGAATTCCCGCCTGCACTTTATCATGGTTTAAAAGAACCACCTCCGCAACAGTCTGAACCTTCTCGGTACTTACAAGTGCCTGAAAGTCCACCTCGTCATACTGATTCTTCGAAGGATTGTACTGAATTTCCTTAATCAGCACATCCATCGTCTGTCCGTCAACCTCCAGATACAGCTGGCTGCCTTTTTCCTTCTTCCTGAGGATACGCTCCGCTTCCAGTCTTTCAATCCGGATGGGAATGGAGCCTTCAATTTCCCGGCCGAATATATTGCCGGTTACATAGCCCTCCCGGCGAAGCTTTTTTGCTTTTACTGATAAATCTCTTTTTTCCGCTTTTAAAGTATCCATTTTGTCTCTTCCTTTAAACCTTTCCAGAAATCATTCGATTTCTATATAATTCTTTTCCTCGACCGCCGGCTGTTCCTCTTTCTTCGGCACAGTCAGGATCAGAGTTCCATTCTAAAACTTTGCCTTGATATCCTCCTGTTTCACATCCTCACCAACATAGAAGGAACGGCTGAAGGAACCCACATAGCGCTCACGGCGGATATACTTACCGTTGTCATCCTTCTGGTCATTGTTGGTATCGCTGGATGCACTCACCGTCAGATAACCGTCCTCCAGCCGAACCTTTACATTTTCCTTCTGAATCCCGGGCAGGTTCATGGTAACTTCATAGTCGGCATCCTTTTCCTTGACATCCGTCCTCATCATGTCCGCGGCATTTCCACGCCCCTGATGACCTCTCTTCGCCGGATGGAAAAACTCATCCTCCATATCATTTTCAAAATCGTCAAAAAACTCATCCCATAAATTTCTTCCGTAAACACTTGGTCTCAACATAATCTATCACTCCTTTTCTGCTGCTTCTTATGATTTGAGAACGCCGGATTTCTTTTCCTTTGTTCTATATGTGTTATAACACTCAATTTTAGCACTGTCAAGCCCCGAGTGCTAATTTGATTATAAAATAAAAATTAAGCTTTTCTAATTTTCAGACAATAGTTCCATCCATCCTTTCCCTGCGGAAGCTGAAAGCATCACTGAATTTCTTTATAAAATATTTCCATTTCTTTTCTTGAATGGTACGATTGTATATGATACCTTATGTTATAGGAAGCAGAAAAGGCACTTGGCCTGACAGATCATACAGCAATCAAGAATTGCAGAACAGGAGCAGAAAATGAACAAAAAGAAATTTTTTAAAGGTGTGGTCCTGATTGGCGCTGCGGCCGGAATCACCGCAGTAATTGTAAAAAAATAAGCAAAAAACAGGACGAAGAAAGCAAGGTCATTCCCCTGGATTTAGACGGTGATGGCAAGGCAGACGCTGTCATGGCTGACACTACCGGCGACGGAAAAATAGATACCGTCATAATGGACACCACCGGTGACGGAAATATAGATACCGTCATGAAGGATCTGGATGGTGACGGTACGATTGATATTGTGACTGCCGACACTACCGGGGATGGCGAAATGGATACCGCCTTTGTTGATGTAGACGGTGACGGAGAACCGGATATGATTATCACAGAAAATCCGGAGTTTTCGGATGAGGAGCATGAGGAAGATCCGCAGCAGACTGCAGAAAATAATGACACCGGAAAATAAATCATGAAGAATCGCAAAAAGGCAGCGTCTTTTTAAGGGCGCTGCCTTTTTAAGTTTATCCTGCTTTCCGCATTATTTCTCCGGAACAAGTACCCTTTGAATCTCACCGATATATAAATCGTGGAAATCCTTTTGCGGATAATCCTTATCAATGATGGTACTGTCAATAAAGTATTCCGGCTTTATCGGCGCCCGGTAAAGCTTGCGGCAGACTAACACCAGCTTCGCTTCCTCAAAATAAGTATATCCCTTGCCAAATGCCGGTGTCAGTCCGGTTTTCGCTGTTTTATCCTCATCCCGCCCGGAATGGGAGCCAAGATAGGCGAGCTTACTCTTATATTCCTCCGGATAAAATGACAGCGTATACAGATTTTCCTGATCCAGGAACTCCTTCGTATAGCGCTGCGGACGGACATAGCAGACAGCTGTCGGCATATTATGCCCCCAAAGAGAGCCGAGGTGCCCCCAGCTCGCGGTCATGGTATTGAAGCCATGCTCTTTCGTGCCGGCAGTAATCAGCATCCACTCCTGGCCGATCAGCGTCATGGGATTGAACTGCAATTCTCTGTAAGATATTTCTTTCATCATCATGCTCCTTCCTGATTTTTTCATCAGAAATTTTAAACGAATATTATTTTGCTGTCAATATATCTGTCTGTAAATCAATATTCCAAAAGACTTTGATGAACAGCCGACATTCATGCTTTCCTTCCATCTTCACTAAATTTGTGCTATACTCATTTTAACAAAATTTACGGAGGATAAGACAATGGATGCAAAAGAAAGCCTGGAAAGACTGAAATGCGGAAATCAAACCTACCTTCAAAGCTTAAACCAGATCGGAGATATTTCTGCCAAAATCCGCCTGTATACAGCTGAGCATGGACAGCATCCCTTTGCCGTCATTATAGCCTGTTCTGATTCCAGAGAAATCCCGGAGGCAATCTTCTCCTGCGGAATCGGGGAACTCTTTGTTATCAGAATAGCCGGAAATATTGTAGACGATAGTATTCTGGGCAGCATTGAATATGCAGTTTCTCACCTGGGCTGTCAGCTGGTAGTTGTCCTTGGACATACAAATTGCGGAGCCGTTTCGGCTGCCATTTCCGGACACGCAGACAGGTACATAAAGAAGATTACCGATAAAATATCTGCCGCAATAAAGACTGAAACGGATACTACAAAAGCAAGCTGTCTGAATATTAACAACACTGTAGCCACTATCCGTGACGTACTTTTGGAACAGGATAATATCCCAAATGTCCGGATCATGGGAGCACTGTATGATGTTAGGAGCGGTGAGGTTACCTTTTATGAAGAGTAAGTTTGGGAAGTATGTAATTCGCTCCACGACACAGCGGAGATGATCCATGGAATCCGCCTCCTGTCAGTCTTTCGTACTAATTGAATAAATCTTCCTTTATCAGTCAGGTCTGGAAATAAATAATACGCCCAGCGTCCCCGGCCCGCAGTGGCTTGAGACTACGCCGCCCGCTGTTGTCTCCAGAATTTCCCGGAAAATATGCAGGCTTTCCAAATAGGCACGGACAGCATCCACAATTTCTCTGCCGCAGCCGGAGTGGGTAATAAATACCCTGTCCGGTTCCGCTGTTTTCAGTTGACTTTCCAGATCCTGAGTATAATCCATCACCACGCGCTGCATGTTGCCGCGATATTTTTTGTCCGGAGACATTTTACCGTCGGACACGATAATTTTCGGGTGAAGCTTTAAAGCTCCACCGGCCAATGCGGACAATCCGCTGCACCGGCCTCCCCTGTACAGATACATCAAAGTGTCGACCACAAAACTGGCCCTCACCCTGGGCTTCAATTCTTCCATCTTTTCCACAATCTGCGCGGCACTGCTGCCATTCTGCGCCATGATGGCTGCCTCGATTACCATAAGCCCTATTCCTGTGGACAGATTGGCGGAATCTACAACCCAAATCTGTTTCTCCGCATCCAGTTCCCTGGCCGCCATGCGCATGATGTTTCCAGAGGAGGACATACCTTCCGCTATGCAAAAGCTCACGATTTCCCGCCTCTCTTCCACATACGGCCGAAACAACTCCACCGCGTCCTCCAGGGCCGGAGCGGAGGTTTTCGGTGCCTTTTTATTGCTCTCAGCCCACGCAAAAATCGCTCCGGGCGTGACAGTCACACCATCATAATATTCCGCTTCCCCCAGCAATACGTGCAGCGGCAGCACAGCAATATCATATTCAAGGGAGTCATCTTCCGCGCCCGGTGAGCACTCCATTATACGAATACAAAATCTGATTGATCTCCCGGTTCATATCCGGGTTCCGATACTGCTCAGCGCCCTTTTGAAGCCGAACCCGGAACGCAATTTCAGCCTTTGCCTGGCGCAGATATTTTTCCTTGTTTTTCTGCACCTTAACGACTGTCATTTTTGTCTGTACCAGGTGCGCCCGCATCAGCGGAAACAGGCAGTAATACAGCTCATCCTCCGCAAAGGAAATATATCCCAGGTCATTTCCCTGCGAATCAGCGACCATGAGTTTCCAGTCCTGAAGCGCTACGGGATATACCGCATCACCCTTCTGCAGGGAAATCATTCGCTTCATAATCTCCCTGTCATGCTTTTCCCCGATATAAGCGCGGAAGCAGTAAACCTTCTGCCCTGCTTCGTCCGTTGTCTCAGGCTCCGCGATTTTTTCAAGGCAGTAAAGCGGGGCCACAAACTGCATGGCCAGGCAGTGAAACAGCTGCTTCTGAAACGGAATGCGCAGACTGTCTGTCCCGCCGTAAATACCGCATTTGCTTTCCTCCTCATCCAGCAAATCCTTCACCGCGTGCAGGAGACTGCGCAGAAACAGCTGAAATTCTTCCTCATCCGGATTCCACATATATTTTCCGCGGGCCAGAGTCTGGTACAGACCACCAGTATCGATGTCCATATGGTACGGAGCATAAATATTCCGCTCAATAAACGCATCATCGCTGACCGGTGCTCTCCACAGAATAATATTTTCTTCTTTTTCGACGAAGAAGTTTTTGCTTTTGAGCAAGGAATAAGCGGCGTTGATCCTCTGCGCCTGTTCCTGGAAATCAGGAGAATCCCCGCCTGCAACATCCGGATGATACCTGCCGATCAGTCTGCGGAACTTGATTTTCGCGGTTCGCGCGTTGTCCGTTTCTGTAATTCCAAGAATCCGTTTCGCCTGTTGCTCGTCCATTTACCCTTCTTCCATCACCTCTGGCTCTATTTCCACCCGCATATGATATCCCTCGATTAAAACCGAAGCACTTTGGGTTCATCCCGCTTCTCTTTCAGTTTTCTTTATCTTCTCAAATTAAGTATTTTTTTCTCAACCTTATTCCCAGCCAAAAATCATTGTAACACGTTGGAAATAAGGTTGGGAATAAGTTTTTGAAAATTTTCAACAAAACTCCTTTTTATGCCAAACAGTATTACGCTGCTCTTCCCAAATTTATATTAATTCGTAACATCGGTAAAACAGATCAGATTCCTTTTTCCTCAAATAAAGCTAGCCCGGACACCTGCTTCACATTTCAGATATCCGGACTTCTCTTATTCCTTTAGCTCAATTCGTCAGACCCACCGGGCATTCTGAAATCCTACACAAGGAAATGCCCACAATATAGTAACAGCCATGGAAAAGACACCCTTAATATGTCAGAAATTCTGTCAGGAAAGTCTAATGCTTGGGTCATGCAGATGAAGCAACCACCATGAGATATTATATTTTCGATACATCTGAAGACACAAAACGAACTAACCAGATTCTGAATGCCTTGAGCGTGAACAAAGCAGGAAATCCGACTACGTGAGATACGTGAGATGAAAAATTCACGATTTTCAGACAAAAAAAAGCTCAGAAAGCCTTATTTTAAAGGATTTCTGAGCCATCTCATCAGGCTGCGGAAGAAGGGACTTGAACCCTCAAGGAGTAACCTCCACACGGACCTGAACCGTGCGCGTCTGCCAATTCCGCCACTTCCGCATTTCGCTTGCCGCGAACAAATGATAATATAACAGAAACGCCCGGATTCGTCAAGTATTATTTTGAAATTTTTGTAACTTTTTCGTTATGCGCTTACAGATTGCTGTTTTTGCTATTTGCAGCCGCTTTTACACATACCGGTCACCCGACAAGCCTCTCAAAGAAGAAACGGACCGCGAACAAGCTCTAGTACGCCTTCACCTTCGTCCAAAGATCCGCGAAATACTGCTTGATCTCGCTCGTCTGATAACGGAAACATTCATCCAACGGATTGGACATATCCGGCGCATAGGAGGAAATGCCCGCATAATCCTCTGAAATCATCGTCTCATAAGCCTCCGTGACGGGGGAGGTATAGCCCACTTCCGCGGTATTGGCTGTGGCATTTTCCACATCCAGCATAAAATTAATAAACTCGTGCGCCAGATCGACCTGCTCGGAATCCTTCATAATCACCATGCAGTCAAACCACTCATTGGTTCCCTCATCCGGCTGATAATACTCCAGGTCCTCATTTTCGGACATGATATAGGCCGCGTCTCCGGAGTAAACGATGGCGATAGATTTATTGCCGGAAACCATATTGTCGATCACATCGTCTCCCGCGTAAATCGGGGACATCAGGTCTCTCTGCTCGATCAGCCACTCATAGGCTTCGTCAATTTCATCCGTATTGTCTGTATTCATGGAATAGCCCAGAGCCTTTAACGCAATCATAAAGGAATCCCGCTCGGAATCATACATATAAATGTCTCCCGCGTATTTCGTGTTGCGCAAAAGCTCCCAGCCATCCGCCAGGTCTTCCTCGTCCACTACCGTGGTGTCGTAGAGAATTCCCACCGTTCCATAGAAATAGGGAACACTGTATTCATTATCCGGATCAAAATCCTGTCCCATTACGTCTTGGTTTAAGTTGACACTGTTCGGAATTTTGTCCCAGTCAATTTTCTGCAGGTAATCCTCCTTGATCAGACGCTCAATCATATAATCCGAGGGAATCAAAACGTCGTAGGACTCGCCGCTCAAAATCTTTGTGTACATGGATTCATTTGAATCGAAAGTCTCGTACACAACTTTGCAGTCGTATTCCTTTTCAAACTGCGTCAGCAGACTGGTATCGATATATTCGCCCGCGTTGTACACCTTCAAAGTTGCCTTGCTGCTGTTGCCACAGCCGGTAAGCGCCAGTATGGTCAGCCCCAATGCAGCCAGTACAGCCAGTAATTTCTTTTTCATAATCTGATGTCCTCCTCGTTTGTGATATGTATACAGCTTTGCTGCCTGTATTTATCTGAAATAACTACCCGTCAGACTCCGGTCAGTTTCAGAAGTGTTTTCACTTTTCTTACGCTGACGTTCCCTGATCAGTCTGCTCATGCCGGATGATTGCCTGTTTTTTTCGTCTCTTCATCACAGCCGGCACCACATTTGCAATAATCAACAGGATCATAATCACCAGGATCACGATCGTGGACAACGCGTTAATCGTCGGGTTGGTGCGCTTGGTCATGTTGTAAACGATGATGGAAATATTTTTCACACCATTACCAGTCACAAAATAGGAAATCACAAAGTCGTCAAAAGACATCGTGAAAGCCAGCAGCACACCCGCAAAAATCCCGTCCTTGATCATGGGTATAATCACCTTATATAATGCCTGCCAGGGCGTCGCGCCCAGATCCATGGCGGCGTTGGCAAGGTTCGGATTGAGCGCCCGCACCTTCGGGTAAACACTGGTGATGACATAGGGCGTACAGAAGGAAATATGCGCCAAAAGCATCGTCATATAGCCCTTCTCGATTTTTAAAGAGGAAAATAAAATCATCAGGCCGATGGCCGTCACAATATCCGGATTCATAATCGGAATATTGTTGATATTGATGATCAGCTCCTTGATGACTTTTTTATTTTTTGACAGGCCAATGGCGGTAGCTGTGCCTAATACAGTAGAGATCAGCGTAGATAACAACGCAATGGTGATTGACACAGATACAGCACTCATGATCTCCGCGTCCGCAAACAGCTCCTGGTACCATCTCAGCGAAAAGCCGGTAAATTTGGTCAACGACTTGGACGAATTAAAGGAAAAAAACATTGTCACAAAAATCGGCAGATACAAAAACAGGAAGCAGACAATGATATAAACTGTGCCCGGAAGGCTCTTTTTCTTTTTCACAGATCCTCCTCCTTTTCCTCCTGATCAAGTCTGCGCATCAGTGTTATGGCTGCCAGGATGACCACTGTCAGGATCAGAGACAGGGCGCTGCCAAAGTTCCAGTTACCAACGGAAATAAACTGATTCTCAATCAGGTTGCCGATGAGTGTATACTGCCCGCCTCCCAAAAGCTTCGGGATGACAAAGGTGGAGATTGAGAGCAGGAACGTCACGATCACACCGTTTAATACCCCTGGAATAGACAGCTTGAAAATCACCTTCGTAAAAGTCTGGAACGGTGTCGCGCCCAGATCCTCGGCTGCCTCAATCAGGGATTTATCGATTTTATTTAACGATGTATGAATCGGGATAACCATAAAGGGCAGGAAATCGCTCACCATACCGATAATCACCGCAAAGTCAGTGTACATCATAGTCACAGGATCAAAACCCAAAGCCTGCAGCGCCGTATTGATAATGCCATTGTCCGAGAGAATGCTGATCCATGCGTAGGTGCGCAGCAGCGTATTGATCCACATGGGAATGGTCACCAGTAAAATCAGGCTGCTCTGGATTCTCTCCTCAAAACGGCAGATGTTGTAAGCCAGCACATAGCCCAGGATCAGGCAGATTCCGACGGTGATCAGACCAATCCTCAGGGATTTGAGAAAAACCTGAACGTAAATGGGTTCCGCAAATTTGGCGAAGTTCTCCAGTGTGAACTGGATATTGACTAAGGTATTGCCCCCGGTTGTCACAGAGTAGATGGCAATCAGCACCATCGGGATGACGACCATCAGAAAAGACCAGACCATGTAGGGGCGCACCATTTTGATGTAATATTTCATAAAAGACCTCCTACATTGGATACATCACATGGATTCCCTCGGGCTCAAAGGTCATGCCAACCTTATCCTCCACCTCAAACTGGCGGGTGGTCTGCACCAGATAATCCCGGTACTCCGTCTCCACTGTCAGCTCATAGTGAACGCCTTTGAACACCACAGACTTCACAACACCCTGCAATAACCCCTGCTTAGGCTTCACCAGCTCAATATCCTCGGGACGGATAACCACCTCCACAGGCTCATTCTCCTTAAAGCCCTTGTCGACACACTCAAAATCCTGATCGTCGAAGCTGACCAGGCAGTCCTCCTTCATAATCGCGTTGCCGATGATATTGGAAGCGCCAATAAAACTGGCTACAAAGCGATTTTCAGGCTCATTGTAAATATCCTCCGGCGTCCCGATCTGCTGGATCACGCCTTCATTCATGACCACTACGGTGTCAGACATGGACAGGGCCTCCTCCTGGTCATGAGTTACGAAAATAAACGTGATCCCCACTTCTTCCTGAATCTTTTTTAACTCTGTCTGCATTTCCTTGCGCAGCTTCGCGTCCAGCGCGCCAAGCGGTTCATCTAATAAAAGCACCTTCGGCTCATTGACCAGGGCGCGGGCAATGGCCACGCGCTGCTGCTGACCGCCGGAGAGCAGGGTCACGTCCCTGTCTTCAAAGCCCTCCAGACCCACCAGCTTCAGAGTCTCACTGACCTTCGCGTCTATGAATTTCTGGTCCACCTTTTTGATTTTCAGACCGAAGGCGACATTGTCACGCACATTAAGGAATGGGAACAGCGCGTAATTCTGAAAAACAGTATTGACCTCACGCTTATAGGCGGGTACCTTAGACACGTCGATCCCGTTGAATAAAACCTCTCCGCCGGTGGGCTCCTCAAAGCCCGCGATAATTCGCAGCGTGGTCGTCTTGCCGCAGCCGGATGGGCCTAAAAGCGTAAGAAATTCATTCTGGTAAATATTCAGGTTAATGCCCTTTAAGACCTGCTGGTCGCCGAAATTATGGGTCAGATTTTTTAATTCGATGATCTTGTTTTTCATAATATCCCTCTCAGTTGCTAAAAGCTTGGCGGTGTGCTGATCCACAGAAGCTTCGCCCCTGTGGACGAGGTCAGATAATGCCGGTATTTGGCCGCGAAATAAAAGGATTCCCCTGCTCTGACCTTGTATGTTTTAGAACCAATGTGCAGATCCGCGCTGCCGCTCAACAGATAACCGAACTCTTCTCCCTCATGCGGGTCCAAAGCCTCCGTCCTGCCGCCCTTTTCAATCGTTACCAGAATCGGTTCCATCGTGTTTTTCTGTGCGTTCGGCACGACCCACTGAATCTCATTGCCCCGCTCCTCGTCGATCTTTTCAAAATAATCCGCCTTTTTGAAGACAATCTGCGTGTCCTCTGAATCACTGAAAAATTCCTTCAGATCCGTCCCCAGACAGGTCAGAATATCCGTCAGTGTGGCTATCGACGGCGAGGTCAGATTTCTCTCCAGCTGGGAAATAAATCCCTTCGACAGCTCCGCCCGGTCCGCCAGCTCCTCCTGCGTCAGATTCTTCATCAGG
>JAJPXG010000179.1:0-3509 GCA_021205565.1 Lachnospiraceae bacterium
CTTTATTTAAGCAGTGCTCTTTATGTATACGCTTCCGCCTGTTTCCGGAACATTTCCGCGTACAGGCGGTCATTCTGCATCAGTGTCTTATGTTCTCCGTCCTCCGTCAATGCTCCGTCCTGAAAGACCAGAATCCGGTCGCAGAGGCTGCAGGCGGAAAGCCGGTGGGAGATAAACAGCACCGTTTTTCCCTCTGTCAGACGTGCAAACCGCTCATAAATTTCATATTCATTCCGGGGAGATAAAGCCGCCGTCGGCTCATCCAGAATGAAAACGGCGGAATTCCTGTTCAGTACCCGCGCAATGGCAAGCTTCTGCTCCTCCCCGCCGGACAGCTTCACCCCGTCAGGATCGAAACGCGGGGTCAGATAAGTATCAACCCTCTCAGGCAGGCGGTCACGGACCTCCGACAGCCCCGCCTTTTCCATACATTCCCGCGCCGCCGCAATCTCATTTTCTGATGGTTCTGAGGTAAAGAGAATATTATCCCGGATGGTAAAGCTGAAAATCTGAAAGTCCTGCAGCAGGACAGAAAAGAGCTGTTTGTACGCTTCATCATCCAGGGTTTCAATGTCTGTCCCGTTATAGCGGATGGTCCCGCTTGTGGGCCGGTACATTCCAAGCATCAGGGCAATAAAGGTCGTTTTCCCGGCCCCGTTAGGCCCCACCACCGATATTTTTTCACCGGAATGAATGCGCACGCTGATATCTTTCAGCGCATATGTGTCCGAACCCGGGTATTTGTAAGAGACATTTTCAAACTCAATCACAGCATCCGACATAAAATCACTTACCGGCCCACTGCCTGCGTGAGCAGACTCCATTTCCAGAAAATCGCGGACCTTATTCAGCATCTGCGCTTTCATCTCTAAACCCGCGGCAATGGAGACCAGATTGTTCACCCTCCCGGAAAAGCGAAGCATGGCGTTCATGGAAACCGTAAACATACCCACCGTCAGTGCTCCGGCCGCAAAACGGAGTATATTGTAAGCATAAAACACAACCGACAGCACGCTGCCCGCGATATTGGCAGACTGCAGGGCGTTTACCTGAGATTTGGAATATTTCCGTAGCAACGCATAATACTCTTCCTTTACCTGCACCTGCTTTTCTGTGAGGAATTTCTTCATCTCAAAGAGACGGATTTCCTTCGCGTATTCCGGCTTCACCAGCTCGTAATTCAGATAGCCCAGCTTCCGCTCAGCCGGGATTTCAAGCTCGTCCTCCTGCATTTTGCTTTTCCCGATTTTTAACTGCGCGACAGCGTGAACCAGGGCAGCCGCCACAAAACACAAAAGAACCCAGAACGGCATATCCTGCAGCAGATACAAAAGCCCCGCCAGCTCACCGATCCCGACCACGAAGGAAATCACACTCCCCAGATACTGCGACACAGAATTTTTCTCCGCGCACTTACGGGCCAGCTCATAACGCTCCAGCGTCTGCGTCTGCTCAAACTGCTCCATTCTGAGCTCCTTCGTTTTTTCCACCAGCATCTGGCCTAGCTTTGTGGAGGTAATTTCATTGTGGATGCTCCGGGAACGGTCAAGCAGCGCACTCAGAAAAGAATTCGCAAATTCCACTGCCGCATAGAAAATAATATATGTGGTGCACTGCCTGACCTCAAGTAAAACCAGACTGTCCAAAATCAGTCCCGGCAGAGCAACTGCCAACAGGGTATGCGCTGCGTTAAGCAGACGGGGTGCCAGAAGAAGCAGCAGACTCATCCTGTCCAGTTCCCACTGCAGCTTCCAGAAATATTGGTAGCACTGCCATCTTTTTTTCATGATGAACTTTTTCCCTCCTCAAGCGTCACATATCATGTACCAGCCGTGCTGTCAGTTCGTGGCCTTCGCTCACTCCCTGTCCGCTGTCGAATATCATAGTATACGCTCATTATACCAGCCCCCTATACGGGTCAAGTACCAAGAATTTTTTAAAAAAAAGTAGTAACTGACACATAAAAATGCCACGCCCGGCATCTGGTGACGTCAAAGACGCGGCATTCCGCTCACACAGGCATGTCCGCAATAACGAACAGCGCTGCTTTTTATTTCACTACTATATTGACCAGTCTGCCGGGCACGAAGATTTCCTTGACAATGGTCTTACCGGCGATCTTGTCGGCCAGAGCCTCCTTCGCCGCGGTAAGAGCGGTCTCCTTATCTGCATCGGCTGCAACGGTGATGGTACCGCGCAGCTTGCCGTTCACCTGGAGTGCGATCCCGACCATATCCTCTTTGGTCTTCTCCTCATCATAGGTAGGCCAGGTCTGCTGATAAAGGCGTCCCTCATATCCGACGGTCTGCCAGATTTCCTCGGTAATGTGCGGCGCTACCGGATTTAAAAGAAGAAGGAAGGTGCGAAACTCCGCCCGGTTGATGCTGCCCTTTTTGTAAAAATCATTGATCAGGGACATCATGGCCGCGATGGCGGTGTTGTATTTCAGGTTCTCATAGTCGCTGTCCACCTTCTTGATGGTCTGGTGCATCTTCGTGGTCATGTCCTTAGAGTATTCATCGCCGTCCACAAGGATATCCTGCAGCTTCCAGACTCTCTCTAAGAATCTGCGGCAGCCCTGAACGCCCTTCTCACTCCAGGAAGCGCTTAAATCAAAGGCGCCGATGAACATCTCATAAGTGCGCAGCGTATCCGCGCCGTAATCTCTTACGATATCGTCCGGATTGACAACATTGCCTCTGGATTTGGACATCTTCTGGTTGTCCTCGCCAAGAATCATGCCATGGCTGGTGCGCTTCTGATAGGGCTCCTTGGTCGGCACTACGCCCTCGTCATAGAGGAATTTGTGCCAGAAGCGGGAGTACAGCAGGTGAAGGGTCGTGTGCTCCATGCCGCCATTGTACCAGTCGACAGGCAGCCAGTAATTTAACGCCTCCTGGCTTGCCAGCGCCTTGTCATTGTTCGGGTCGGTATAGCGCAGAAAATACCAGCTGGAACCGGCCCACTGGGGCATGGTATCGGTCTCGCGCTTCGCGGGTCCGCCGCAGCAGGGGCATGAAGTATTGACCCAGTCTGTCATGGCGGCCAGAGGCGACTCGCCGTTGTCGGTCGGCATATAGCTCTCCACATCAGGAAGCTCCAGGGGCAGTTCACTCTCCGGGAGCGGCACATAGCCGCACTTTTCGCACTTCACGATCGGGATAGGCTCGCCCCAGTAACGCTGTCTGGAGAAGACCCAGTCGCGGAGTTTGAAGTTGACCTTCCGATGACCGATCTGCTTCTCCTCCAGATAATCGATCATGGCCTTTTTGGCATCGGCAACCTCCAGACCGTTCAGGAAGCCGGAATTGACCATAATTCCTGTGGAGACATTCGTAAACGCTTCATTCTGCACGTCGCCGCCCGCTACCACCTCGATAATGGGCAGGTTGAATTTTTTGGCAAACTCCCAGTCACGGGTATCATGGGCAGGCACAGCCATAATGGCGCCGGTGCCGTAGCTCATCAGGACATAGTCGGAAACCCAGACGGGAATCTCCTTGCCGTTC
>JAJPXG010000179.1:3519-15096 GCA_021205565.1 Lachnospiraceae bacterium
CGTCAATCGCCACACCCGTCTTATCCTTGGCAAGCTCGGTGCGCTCAAAGTCACTCTTTCTGCCGGCCTGCTCGCGGTAGGCGATGATCTCGTCGTAGTTTTTAATTTCGTCTTTATATTTGTCAATCAGCGGATGCTCCGGGGAAACAACCATATAGGTCGCGCCGAATAAGGTGTCCGGTCTGGTGGTATACACGGTCAGAATCTCGTCCTTACCCGTGAGCTTAAAGTCCACCTCCGCGCCCTCGGAACGGCCGATCCAGTTTTTCTGGGAGACCTTGATTTTCTCCACATAATCGACGTCGTCCAGGTCGGAAATCAGTCTGTCGGCGTAGGCGGTAATTTTCAGCATCCACTGGCTCTTCACCTTGCGGATAACCGGGCTGCCGCAGCGCTCGCAGACGCCGTTTACCACTTCCTCATTGGCCAGGCCTACCTTGCAGGAGGTACACCAGTTGATGGGCATCTCCGCCTTGTACGCCAGTCCGGCCTTGAATAATTTGAGGAAAATCCACTGGGTCCACTTATAATAATTGGGGTCAGTGGTGTTGATCTCACGATCCCAATCAAAGGAATAGCCCAGCGAATGGAGCTGTCCCTTGAAACGGTTGACATTATTCTTCGTCACGATCTTCGGATGGATTTTATTGGCGATCGCGTAATTCTCCGTGGGGAGGCCAAAGGCGTCCCAGCCCATGGGATAAAGGACGTTATAGCCCTGCATTCTGCGCTTGCGCGCCACGATATCCAGCGCCGTGTAAGGTCTCGGATGACCCACATGCAGTCCCTGTCCCGACGGATAGGGGAACTCCACCAGCGCGTAATACTTCGGTTTTGTATAGTCATTCACCGCGGCGAAGGCCTTCTCATCGTCCCAGATCTTCTGCCACTTGCTCTCGACTTCATGATGATTATATGGTACTGACATTTTACTTATCTCCTTCTGTGCCAATTCACAGCCCTTTTTACTGCCTCAATCATTTTAATGACTCTGTGAAAAGATGTCAAGCGATTGTTGCAGTTCTCAAGGCTACTCCTCCGCATTTTTCCGGTAAATGTACCCCAGTCCCTTCATCGTCAGCTCATTGTCCAGAATGATCTTTTTCCTGCAGTGCGGAACAATAAAGCCCGCCAGTCCCCCGGAGGCCACCACCGGTGTCTCCATGCCGAGTTCCTCCCAGATACGGTCGATCAGTCCGTCCATCTCCGCCGCCTGCCCGATCACCATGCCGCTCTTCATACTGTCCACGGTATTTCTGGCGATCACCTTTTTGGGCGCCTCCAGACTGATGCGGGGCAGCTGCGAAGTCCCGTTGACTAACGCTTCCAGCGAAACCTTCAGGCCAGGCATAATAATACCGCCGATATAGTTTTTCTTTTCATCCAAAACCGTGATAGTCGTCGCGGTACCCATGTCGATCATCACAAGCGGCGCCCCGTACTCCTTTAAGCCCGCCACCGCGTTGACAATCAGGTCCGCGCCCACGGAAGCCGGGTTATCAATCGCGATATTCAAGCCAGTCTTGACCCCCGGTCCCACAAAAATCGGGGAAATATGCAGAAGCTTCTCTATAGTCGATTTGACAACCGTGTTGAGCGGCGGCACCACGGAAGCAACAATACAGCCGCTGATGCTCTCCTTTTCAATCTGGTGCAGATTTAAAATTGTAATAAAATCCACCACATACTCTAACTCCGTCTTGGAAATATTGGTGGAAAGCCGCTCCTCAAAGCAGATTTTCTCCCCTTCGATACAGCCGATGACGAGATTTGTATTACCGATATCTACCGCTAAAATCATAATGAAACCGCCTTTCTGTTATGCAAACACAGTGGACACCTCTGTGCCCGCCGTTTGCTTTTATGCCTGTCTTGAGCCCTCCCGCTGGAACTGACTCGGCGTCATGTTGTAAATCTTTTTGAATAAACGGTTAAAATGCTCCACATTCTCGTAACCCACGCTGGCCGCAATGCTCTCCACGGTCTGGCCGGACTCCTTTAACATGATGCGGGCCTTTTTCATGCGGGCGCGCCGCACCGCTTCCTGGAAGGTCATGCCGCTCTTCATCTTAATATATTTGGACAGATACGGCTTGGTCAGATGGAACTGTTCCACCAGCACATCCAGCGTCACATCCTGATAGTGCTGCTGAATATAATTCATAATCTCCACGATCCGCTCTTCCCGGCCTTCCGTGATATTGGCGTCCTCCAACAGCTTATTGGTCGCAATCACCAGCGCCGCAATAGATGCGGAAATGATATCCTCATTGATACCGACGCCCCAGAAGGACTTGCCGTTGCACAGCACCGCCACAAAAGCCGCCGCTCTGGAAGAGGAACCTCTCGAAACCGCGTGCTCCTCATAGCAGGAAAGCTCATAGCTGATGCCAAAATAAGCTTTGATCGCGTTGCTGACCGCGTCCAGACGGCCGTTGCCCATGGTATCCATGATGCGTGTTTCCTTCTCCTGAGAGATGGTCACTTTGGCCCCGATACCGTCCACCTGGCTGAAATGCACCTCCGGAATGTCGAAAATCGGCTTGTAGCTGATGTAATTGTCCTCGAAAATCTGATAAATATCCTTCGGCGTCAGCTCCTGATGTCTTCTGTCGGAAACACCCTTGACCAGATAGCCGACCTCCTCCTTCATCGCGTCCGGAAGAGAAATACCGTAATTCTGTTTCAGAACGAAAGCTACGCCGCCCTTGCCGGACTGACTGTTGATGCGGATGACGTCGGACTCGTACTCACGGCCCACATCCGTGGGATCAATCGGCAGATACGGAACTGTCCAGCGCTCGCCGCTTTTGCCTTCCTCACGCCACTTCATGCCCTTGCTGATCGCGTCCTGGTGAGAGCCGGAGAACGCGGTAAACACCAGATCTCCCGCATAAGGACTGCGCTCGCCGACGCGCATGCCCGTCAGCTGCTCATATTTATTTCGTATTTTATTGATATCAGAAAAATCAAGGCCGCTCTCTACGCCGTGCGTCACCATGTTCATCGCCAGCGTGACGATGTCCACGTTGCCGGTGCGCTCGCCGTTGCCGAACAGTGTCCCCTCCACGCGGTCCGCGCCCGCCAGCACACCGAATTCCGCATCCGAAATGCCGCTGCCGCGGTCATTGTGCGGATGCACGCTTAACACAACAGAATCCCTGTATTTCAAATGCTTGTGAATGTACTCGATCTGGCAGGCGAACACATGTGGCATGGCAATCTGCACGGTGGTCGGGATGTTGATGATCACCTTCCAGTCCGGAGTGGGCTGCCACACATCCAGCACCGCATTGCAGACATCCAGAGCGTAATCCACCTCTGTACCCGGAAAGCTCTCGGGGCTGTACTCAAAGGTAAAATTGCCCTCTGTCTCATCCGCCAGCTTCTTCAAAAGCTTTGCACCGTCGACCGCGATCTGTAAGATCTCTTCCTTACTCTTTTTAAAGACCTGCTCACGCTGTGCGACAGAAGTCGAATTATACAGATGTACGCCGGCCCTCGGCGCACCCTTCACCGCGTCAAAGGTCTTGCGGATAATATGCTCTCTCGCCTGGGTCAGTACATTGATCGTCACATCGTCGGGAATCATATTGTTCTCAATCAGCGCGCGCACGAACTGATACTCCGTATCCGACGCCGCCGGAAAACCGACCTCGATCTCCTTAAAGCCGATATCCACCAGCATCTTGAAAAAGTCCAGCTTCTCCTGCAGGCCCATGGGCTCGATCAATGCCTGGTTGCCGTCCCTTAAATCCACGCTGCACCAGATCGGCGCCTTCTCTATCGTATCCTTGCGCACCCAGTCATATGTGACCTCCGGGGGCATGAAATAAGATCTTCCATATTTCTCGTGTACGTTCATTTGCTGTCATTCCTTCCTGATTACCATTTACCAGTCGTCATTATCTGTTCGACGTCCGGCTTTTTCACAAACGCTATCCTAGCACTGTCTCACAGAGAAAACAAGGGACGATTTTAATCAATTTTCTTGATTTATTTTAACCGCCTACATCTCCGCCGTCCCGAACTCGCTGAGCTCCAACCCCGGATTTCTCTCTATCGTCATGCCCACACTCCACGGATTCACAAACAACAGCAGCGGATTTCCCTTCAGATCCCTGATCTTCTTCATATCAGAAGTCCCCGTCAGCTTATCTAAATCCACATCCCTGTTGACAATCCAGCGAATGTGCTCATACGGCAGCGGCTCCAAACGGATCTCGACATTATACTCTTTCTCCAGGCGGAATTTCAGTACGTCAAACTGCAGCACGCCCACCACGCCGACAATAATCTCCTCCATGCCGGTGTTGGACTCCTGGAAAATCTGGATTGCGCCCTCCTGCGCGATCTGGCTGACACCCTTCACGAACTGCTTGCGCTTCATGGTGTCAATCTGGCGCACTCTTGCAAAATGCTCCGGCGCGAAGGTCGGAATTCCCTCATAACGAAACTCCTCCTTCGGCATACAGAGCGTATCCCCGATGGAAAAAATACCCGGATCAAAAACGCCGATGATATCCCCCGCGTAAGCCTCCGTCAGAATGGTGCGGTCATTGGCCATCAGCTGCTGCGGCTGGCTTAAGCGCAGCACCTTGCCGCCCTGCACATGCCGTACCTCCATGGAAGCGTCAAATTTGCCGGAGCAGATGCGCATGAACGCAATTCTGTCGCGGTGCGCCTTATTCATATTGGCCTGAATCTTAAAGACAAAGGCTGAAAACTCATCCCGGTCCGGTTCAATCACCCCGATATCCGCCGTCCTCGGCAAGGGCGTCGGCGTCATCAAAAGGAAGTGCTGTAAAAAATCCTCCACGCCGAAATTCGTCAGCGCGGAGCCGAAAAACACCGGTGTCAGCTTCCCTGCGCGTACCTGCTCCAGGTCAAACTCCGCGGCCGCGCCGTCCAACAGGTCGATCTCCTCCATCAGCTTTTCGGCCGCCGCTTCCCCGATGGTCTGACGCAGCACGTCCTGGTCCTCCACTGGCACGATCTCGACCTCGCCTTCCTTCGTACCCTTCTCGGTATGAGAGAACTTCATGATATGCTTTTTCTCCCGGTCATAGACGCCCTGAAAGGCCTTGCCGGAGCCGATCGGCCAGTTGATTGGGCAGGTTGCAATGCCCAGCTCCTTCTCAATATCATCCAGCAGATCAAAGGTGTCATTGGCGTCGCGGTCCATCTTGTTAATAAAGGTAAAAATGGGAATCCCGCGCATACCGCAGACCTTGAACAGCTTCCTTGTCTGTGCCTCCACACCCTTGCTGCCGTCAATTACCATCACAGCGGAGTCCGCTGCCATCAGCGTCCGGTAGGTATCCTCCGAGAAATCCTGGTGTCCCGGCGTGTCCAGAATATTGATACAGAATCCGTCATACTCAAACTGCAGCACTGAGGAGGTGACGGAAATACCTCTCTGCTTCTCGATCTCCATCCAGTCGCTGACCGCGTGCCGGGCGGTCGCCTTGCCCTTCACGCTGCCGGCCAGATTGATCGCCCCGCCGTAGAGCAGAAATTTCTCTGTCAGCGTCGTCTTACCGGCGTCCGGGTGCGAGATAATGGCAAAGGTTCTTCTTCTGTTGATTTCACTGGTATAGCTTCCCACGGTATTCCCTCCGTATGTTGAATCTGTCCGGATTTTTCCAAACAGTTCCAATATACAGTATCCTTTTTTTCTTGTCAATCATTTCCGGCGCGTCCGTCCATTGCCGCCAAATGCCTTTCTCCACGCTCAATCAAGTTCCAGCGCGGACAGGTCGATTTCCCGCGTAACCGTCTCACCGCTGGCATTATTATAAAAAGAATATGTGATTTTATCCTCCACGACCTCTAAAACCGGCGACATTTCCTGGCTGCTGATGAGCAGATCTCCAATCTCAGAATACCAGCCAATCTGCATATCCGCGTCAATATAATACATCTTGTAAAGATTGTAATTGCTTCCCGCATACTGTCCGATCAGCACCTCCGAACAGCCGTCGGAATTCAGATCCATCAAGTGAAGTGCAAAGGATTCCTGAAAACGCAATGCCTCATTCCATTCTGTAAGCGGATACTGGCTGATCACCGCGCCGCTGTGAAGATCTATAAGCACCAGTTCATACGCACCGGTCCAGTTGGCGCCAAAATCAGGTCCAAGCGAATACACGCTTTCATATTGTCCGTCATACAGACGCAGCAGAAGCGCATAATCGCCAAACTCCGCCGTCGCCACGATCACCGGCTCATCCAATTCTGAAGTCTCTTCATAGCCTTCAGCAGAAGCTGTACCTCGGGACTCATTTGTGCCTGCCATAGTATCATACGCGATCACAGCCGCGCTGGATAATACCGCAATGACTGCGATAACTGCGATAGCAACAACTCCCGGCCAGTGAACGGTTTTTAATATCCGTTTCTGCGTTTCACCGGAAGGCGTATCTTCAACTTTTTCCGGCGGTAAATTGAAAACAGACTGTTCCCGCTCCACAACAGAAGTCGATTGTTCCAGAGTTTCATCAGAAGGCATCTCTTCAGTTTCCTCATCCTTCGGGGATGGATTGCCAAGCTTATCAAGTGCCATTTCCGGAAAATACAGGTAATCCACCGGGATATCGTAAAATTGCGCAATCCGAAGCATCATATCACTCGTCGGGGCAAAAATTCCCTTCTCCCATTTGCAGACCATGGGAGCAGATGTATAAAGAAGATCAGCCAGTTCCTTCTGGCTTAGACCTTTCCGCTTTCTCAGTAATTTCAACAAATTTCCAAGCTGTTCTTTATCCATAAAATTCTTCCCGCCTTCCAAAAACCGTGTTTTTGGCAAAAACTGACCTCAATCACTTAGCATGCTTTTTATATCCCCAGATAACATATAACATACCCCTGCCCATAAAAGCAATTTCAAAAAATGAAATTCCGGGGGTTTCTGCTGCCATTCTGAAAAAGCGCACAGAAAGACCGCAGGTCATCCACTGAATACCTGCGGTCTTTGCTGCTATGCAGCACCGGGGCGTCTGCCGGACTCAGAAAAGTGCACGTTTCTTTTATCCGTCCTCCCCGAAAATCACATTGAAATAATCGTAGGCAAATACATTCGACGAATATGACAGCTTATTCGATACAATCGCCTTGATGCGCTTGAGATAATCCTCGTCCACCTCCACGCCTTCATTTAAGACAAATTCTCCGGTGGCGGCATTATACCGACCTTCGGATGTGACAAAGCTGTGGTTGGGCCAGATCACCATCGCCTCCGCGTCCGAGAAAACGTCCCGACCGACTAAAAGCCTGGAGTCGTACTCCACCCCGAAGAGGTTTAGGAGCGTCGGCAGGATATCCACAGACATGACCGGCTCGTCCACCGTGATATTCTCCCCCTCAATGCTGCCGGACCAGATAATCAGGGCGTTGTGGTCCCTGGTATAAAAATCATAGGAATCGACCTGATATAAATCCAGCAGATAATTTTCACTGTTGCCGTAGCTGGCGCTCTTCGCCAGACCGTACGGATAGTGGTCGCTGCAGATCACGATGACCGTGTCATCCGCGATGCCCTTCTCCTCCAGTGTTTCCACCAGCTTCGTCAGCGCCTTTTCCAGCTCCATCTGATAGCAGAAATAATAAAGCGTTGTATCCTTATAGGTGTCACCCAGCACCGCCCGCACCTGCTCGATATTGCGGGTGGTACGGCCGTCAGAGGCCTTATAGGAACCATGACCGCTGTAGGTCATCCAGTACCAGCAGAAGGGCTGGTCGTCCACATAATTGTCCAGGATCGCACTGATGGTATCCACGTCATAATTGCTCCAGGACTGGATGTCCAGAAGCCCGCTGCCGAAGGTCAGAAAATCGTCAAAGCCTAAGTTCGTGTGTGTCTCATTTCTGCGGTAAACCGTGTAAGTCCCGTTGTGGAAGGCCAGCGTGGAATAGCCCTCCCTTTTCAGCGCAGCGCCCACGGTATAGTACACATTACAGCCGATGGTCTCATACATGGAATTCACTCCGTCGGTTGGAATCAGCCCCATCAGCACCGAATACTCCCCTGTGGAGGTGGAGCCGCCCCAGGCCGGCTGATAAAAGTCCGTAAATTTGATGCCCTCATTCGCCAGCCGGTACAGAGTCGGCGTCAGCTCCTCATTGATTACCTGCTCCGAAAAGGCCTCCGCAGTGATAACGATCAGATTTTTGCCCTCGAAAAGACCCGTGTATTCATTTTTGGATGTTGGCGTGAGACTGGAGACATACTCATGCAGCGCAATGATATTGCTGTTGCTTTCCGCTGCGATCAACGCGTCGAAATCAATGTCCAGCGCATTGACGCCATAGTCGATCTCCTGCGCCTCCTCTGCGTCTTCATTCGCCTGCGCTGTTTCACTGTCCTCCAAGCCGCCGCTTTCTGCAGCCTCTGCTCCTTCAGCAGAATTTCCGCTCTCATCCGTTCCTTCGCCGCTCGTTTCTCCGGACGTCTGCGTATCGCTGACTACATCGTCAGCTTCCATTGCTCCGCCTGACTGCGTGTCGTTCCCCGCGCTGGCAGTTTCCGTATCTCCTGACCCTGCCGTTTCCGCAAAACCGCTCTCCTGCCCGCTGCTTTCATTTAAAACCGGCGCTTCCTCCCCGGACGCGCTGACAAAGCTGACTGTCTTCATGCCGGGCAAACTGTACATAAAATCCAGAAGCGTCCCTGAAATCAGACCAAATGCCTGCGTGGTCGTGTCATATTCATACTGCTCATAAAAAAGCCGGCTGACAGAGGAAAAGCGGCTCTCGCCTGCCACAGTCAGAAGACAGAGCGCAACAGAAACAGCCAGCAGACGCAGACTGTACACCGCACCTTTCTTTTGCGCAGGCAGGTGTTTTTTGCCAAAAATCAGATACAATATCACCGGCAGCAGGAAAAGGAAAATGACAGGAAGCGAATGTACAATCGCGGTCATCAGATCACTGCGGAATTCCCCCAGCACGTTGCCGCCGCCTGCCAGCATGGAGGAAATGGTCATATAAGTCTGATAGGTTCGCCTGACCACACACTCCACTGTAAAAAAGACGGAAATCACCGCCAGAATCAGTATTGTCAGCACACGATTGATTTTCTCTTGAAACAAAGATGTCAACGTCCCGAAAAACAGACCCAGCGCCGCCGCGGACAAAAGCGGAAATGCAAGCTGTGAAAGCAGAGACGTTTCCGTGAAAATTCGCAGCAGAATCTCATCCCACATAAACACAAGTGCGAACAGCAGAAAATGCGGGAGTCTGTGCTTTTTCCGCTCCTGATTCTGCTCTTCACCCGTATTTGCAATGGTTTCTCCGGTTGTTTTTTCCGTAATGGTATCCTTCTCTTTTCTGCCCTGTTTTTTCTTCATGGTATCTTAAACTTTTCTGCTCCTAAATCTGTGCGTAAGTGTAGCTTTCCCTGGTACTGATGGATCCGGACGAATAAGTATCCTTTGTCAGCATATTCCCGGATTCATCATAGGTATATTCTATCCTCGCGGTTTCCTTCCCCTTTTTCAGCGTGGTGTCTGTCGTCAGATTACCGGCTTCATCGTACCCGTACTGATTTTCCGTCACGCTGTCCCCCACGGTGTACAGCCTTGAAATCACTCTGCCGACCTCATCATAGGCATATTCGTACTGATAGGAAATCTCTCCTTCATAATAACAGACCTCCGTCAGCAGGTTGCCGTCTTCATCGTAGGTGCGGTCATAACCGCTTTCCTGATACCCTGTATAAAATTCCCGGTATGTCAGCAGATTGCCGGCCTCATCATAGGTTCTTTCCTGCCTGCCATATTCTCCGCCGTTTATGATAGTGGAAGAAACAAGCAGATTCCCCGCCTCGTCGTAGGTATACTCCACCCGGCTCTCCTCTGTACCGTCTTCCGCATAGGTAATCGCAGCCGCAAGCCCGCCCGCTTCATCGTAAAGATACTCCTCATGAACGGAAACGGTACCGTCCTCCTCATAATACCAGTAGGATATCAGATTCCCGCTTTCATCATAAACCGATTCCGTGCTGTGAGTCGCGGTCATGGTCTCCGTACCGCCGGCCTCATCCACCCAGAGATACGTGAGCTCATTGCCATCCTCATCATAGGTGGCAGCGACGCAGTAAATCAGATCCGTATTCGCATCATAGATCTGCTGCGCAATGACATTTCCCGCTTCATCGTAAGTATATTCAATCAGAAAAGTTTTCTTATTCTTGTTAAAGCTGGTACGCTTCAGCAGACGACCCAGTTCATCATATTCATAAGTATAGGCATACCAGAACGTGAGCGTCCCGTCTGTGTAAGTCTTTAAGTCCACCAGATCACCGAGCTCATCATAGGTATATACAGCTTTCGAAGTGGAAGCAGTCCCGCCGGAATAAGTCGTCTTCGTGTAGGAAGTCGCTTTCCAGACAGTTTCCCCCTTCGCTCTGCCCTCTGAGAGTTCGGTCTCCATGAGCAGAGCCTCCTTCGACACAGCCTTCACAGTATCTTTCGTGGACAGAATAAACATTCCTCCCAGAATCAGGACCGGCAGCAGCCAGCGAATTCTCATGCGCATAGAAAAATCTCCTTTTCGTCGGTAATTTCGCTTCTCAAACTATAACGCATGTTCCATCCATGACGCAAGTATTTTTATTGTAATAGTTCAGAACTGTTACATTTATTTTACCGCTTCCCGCTTTGACGCACAAGGCGGATTCCTTTAAGATTTTCTGAAGATTTCCTGTATGGAATCCGCCTCGCCCTAATCCGTCGCCACCGTGCTGATCACGATCTCATCCGCGTCCGCGCCGGTCTTTCTTTTCACAATATCCTCAATCTGTGCTAACTGCGCATCCGTTAAGGACGCTGCGTTGATCACCACGTCCACACCGGTGTCTGAAATACTGACAATGCAGTCGGAAAATCCCTTGGCCTGCAGCAGAATTTCCGCGCCGGTCTCCATATTCGCCCGGTTCGTCATGGCAATAATATCCTGAATAGCCTCGGCCTTCAGTTCGTCCGTCACCTCTGTACTCTCAATAATGGCGTACAGGCTTTCCTCATTTTTGGCCCGGGTCTGCTCCTTCAACAGCTTTGCGTCATTGATTGTAGCTACTCCCACCGAAGAAGTATATACGGTTTCTCCGGGAATCTCATCCGAATCAGGCTCCACGCTTGTCATGGTGTCCTCGGAATAATTTTCCAGTTCCACTTCTGTCTGCGTATCCAGCTCCTCCATCAGGGCCGCCTCCTCCAGATCCGCATCCGTGATATCCGACAGCACTGTGTCGTCATACTCCTCCAGCAGATCCTCAATGGAAAGCTGGTCACTGATCAGAGTTTCATCTGAGACCTCCGCGCTCGTCTGCAGTATCTCCTCCGATGTCTCCCCCGCGAAATGAAGATAACCGGCTACCGCAATCATCACTGCCAAGGCCGTGATCATGACCTGATTTTTTCTCACCATGCTCTTCAAATCCCTTACTCCTCCACTTTTTTCTTAACTACTTTTATCTTATGCGCGTTCAGGTCAAATAATACCTGCACCGCCTCCACAATATCCAGACGGACGGTACTGTCGTCTCCTCCCTCGGCCATCACCAGCACACCCTGCACT
>JAJPXG010000092.1 GCA_021205565.1 Lachnospiraceae bacterium
TATGAAGGAATGCGATATGAATCTGCGTCCGGGCTTAAATATCCTGACCGGTGAGACGGGCGCCGGAAAATCACTTCTGATGGGAAGCGTCAACCTGGCTCTGGGCGGCAAGGCTGACCGGGAGATGATCCGCAGAGGTTGTGATTATGCGCTGGTGGAGCTGGTGTTTGAGAACCTGGGGCCACAGGTATATGAAAAGCTTCAGGAAATGGGCCTTTCTGTGGAGTAGGACGTTGTGATCCGGCAGAGAAAGATTCAGGCCAGCCGTTCCGCAATCCGTATCAATGTGGAACAGGTGACGGCCAGACAGGTGAAGGAGCTGGCGGAGCTTTTAATCGATATTCACGGCCAGCACGAGCATCAGTCTCTCTTAAAAGCATCCAGACAGCTGGAAATTCTGGATTCCTACGCGGGCGCTGAGCAGAAGGAGAATCTGGAGCGCTTAAAAGCGGACTATGAGGAATACCGGCAGGCCAGGCAGAAGCTGGAGGAGGAAAATCTTGATGAGAGCGGTCTCGCCAGAGAGCGGGATCTGTTAAACTACGAAGTGCGTGAAATTCAGGCGGCAGCCCTGTCAATCGGGGAGGATGAGGAGCTTGAGGCGCGCTTTTTAAAGCTGCAGAATGCCAGAAAGATCATTGAGGCACTGCATGGCTGCGCAGACGCCACAGGATATGAAGAGGGCGCCGGAGCGCTTGTCAGCAAAGCGCTCGGCGAATTAAAGCAGGTCGCGGATTTCGACAAGGAGCTTGAGGAGCTTCACAGCACATTGATTGACATTGACAGCCTGCTTTCCGACTTTTCCAGAGAGGCTGCCCGCTACGCGGACAGCCTGGGCTTTGAGGAGGAAAGCTTTTATGAGGTTTCCAGCCGCCTGACGGAGGTAAACCGCCTGAAAAGCAAATACGGCGGCAGCATACAGTCTGTGCTGGAGGAATGTCAGGCGAAGGAAGAACGCTTGAAAGAGCTGGAGCATTTTGACGAATATATCGAGAACCTGCGGCAGAGAGAGAGCAGCGCCTATGCACAGGTGATTGTGGACTGTGCCGCGGTCAGCGCTGTCCGCAGACAGTGCGCGCCCGTGCTGTCCGATCTGTTAAAAACAGCGCTTTGTGAGCTGAATTTCCTGGATGTGCAGTTTTCCATTGCCCTGCACGAGAAAGAAAAGCCGGGCGAGAAGGGAATGGAGGACGCAGAGTTTTTAATTTCCTTAAATCCCGGCGAACCCTTAAAGCCTGTGGCGCAGGTGGCAAGCGGCGGCGAGCTGTCCAGGATTATGCTGGCAATCAAGACGGTTTTAGCCGACCAGGATCAGATTGATACGCTGATTTTTGATGAAATCGATTCCGGAATCAGCGGCAACACCGCGTGGCGTGTCTCCGAGAAGCTGGGGAAGCTTTCCACTTCGCACCAGGTCATCTGTATCACGCATCTGCCGCAGATCGCGGCCATGGCAGACGCCCATTATCTCATTTCCAAGCATGTGGAGGACGGAAATACGATTTCCGGCATCGAGGAGCTTGATGAGAAGGCCTCTGTCGGGGAGCTGGCGCGGATGCTGGGTGCGGAGCAGATGACCGATTCTGCGGCCGCTCATGCGAAGGATATGCTGGCGCAGGCACAACATTATAAAAACAATATTTTCACATTATAATTCTTTTTAAAACGAACCATACTTTAAGAAGGAACACTGATGTTTCCATTGAATGAGGTTTGTTTATGAAAAAAGAGATATGGCTGAAAAGAATATTCATCTTCTGGCTGGGATTGAGCGCGCTCTTTTCCTCCTTCAGCGGTTTTATCATCCAGTATTATCAGGAAGTCCTTCCCGATACCATCCATGTGACAAGCGGAGAAATTCAGACCTTTGACCTGGACCTGCCGTTAACCGGAACCATTCAGTCCACGGAAAATGACGATATCAGCATGGTGGTCAGCCTGGGTCAGACGCTGCGTCTGGTGGCTGAAAACCTGACGGAATATCAGATGGAGTGCAGATTCCTCGGGATCTTTCCTGTCAAGACGGTGTCCCTGAAGGTGGTGGACAGTACTTATCTGATCCCGGGAGGAATCCCGGTTGGCATTTACATTGAGACAGACGGTGTGATGGTGGTAGACGTGACGGATGTGGAAGCCGCTGGAGGTACAGTCTGTGCGGCGGAGTATGTGCTGAAGTAGGGCGATTATATCCTCACCGTCAACGGTGAAAGCGTGGAGGACAAGGCTGACATTGTTGAGAGGGTGGAAAAAAGCGGCGGTGAGAGTCTGGTGCTGACCATCAACAGAAATAATCAGGTTTTTGACGCGAAGGTGACGCCTGTGCTGAGCGTTGACGGGGAGTACCAGCTGGGAATCTGGATCAGGGACAATGCCCAGGGAATTGGAACACTGACCTATATGGACGAGCTGGGAAGCTTCGGGGCGCTGGGGCATGGAATACATGACTCTGACACTGGTGAGATTATTCATTTAAAACAGGGAAGTCTGTATGAAACGGAAATCCTGGCGATCCAGAAGGGAGAAAGCGGTTCGCCCGGGGAGCTGACCGGAGTCATTGAGTACAGGGCGGATCAGCAGCTGGGCGATATTTATTTAAACAATGAATACGGTATTTTCGGGAACTGCAACAGCAGTCTGCGCAGCGAGCTGCTTGAGTGGGAAGCTGTTCAGGTGGGATATCCGGAAGAAGTCCAGACCGGTTATGCGCAGATCATCTGTACGGTGGATGGAGAGAGAAGCTTTTATGATGCGGAAATTACCGCTGTCCACTCAGACGCTTCCAATCAGAGCAAGGCACTGGAAATCACCGTCACAGATCCGGAGCTGCTGAAGCTGACAGGCGGTATTATCCAGGGCTTAAGCGGCAGTCCGATCATTCAGAATGATAAAATCATCGGGGCCGTGACGCATGTCTTTGTCAACGATCCGGCCAGAGGATACGGAATCTTTATCAGCACCATGCTGGAGCAGTAAAAATGACGTGACACATATCAGAATTTCAGCTATAATGTGCGATAGAACGGCAGAAATGACAGATACAGCCTGTATGCTCATGAAGGAAAGAGGATTATGATAGAAATCAACGATGTAACCGCGGTGCGGCTGAAAAATATGTACCCCACGATGAAAATCGCGGGATATTATGTTCATCAGGGCTTTTTTGAGTGGAATGGGGCGACGCCGCTTTACAACGGCGTCAATTTTACCGTTCACACCCATTTTGGTACTTCCTGTGAGCTTTTATTATTTCATAACGGTGAGGATGAACCATACGCGGCTCTGCCTTTCCCGGAGGAGTTTAAAATCGGGGATGTCTATTCCATGATGGTGTATAATCTGGACATTTCCAAGTTTGAGTACGCGTACCGGATTGACGGACCGTATGAACCCGCGAATGGCCATATTTTTGATAAAACGGCTGTTCTGCTGGATCCTTACGCAAAGTCCGTGGCCTGCCAGGGCAGGTGGGGAGTCAAGCCCAGTCATTATCACGCGAGAGTCGTTTCGGATAATTTTGACTGGCGCAATGAGACGCAGTCTGCGAGATCCATGAGCGATCTGGTGATCTATGAGCTGCATGTCAGAAACTTTACGCAGAATGAAAATTCCGGCGTGAAACACCGCGGGACCTTTGCCGGACTTCAGGAGAAGATACCCTATCTGAAGGAGCTTGGCATCAATGCCGTGGAGCTGATGCCCGTCTTTGAGTTTGACGAGTGTATGAACGCCAGGGAGGTAGATGGAAAGAGGCTTTTGGAATGCTGGGGCTATAATACGGTTAGCTTCTTCGCACCGAATGCGGAATACGCATCTGTCGATGAGAAAAATAACGCTGGCCGGGAATTAAAAGAGCTGATCCGCGAGCTGCATAAAAATGGCATCGAGGTGATTCTGGACGTCGTTTTCAATCACACGGCGGAGGGAAATGAGCGCGGGCCGTTCTTTTCCTTCAAGGGCTTTGACAATCAGATTTATTATATGCTGACGCCGGACGGCAATTATTATAATTTCAGCGGCTGCGGCAATACCTTAAACTGCAGTCATCCGATTGTGCAGAATCTGGTAACGGAGAGCCTTCGATACTGGACAATCAATTATCGTGTGGACGGCTTTCGCTTTGACCTGGCCACGATTCTGGGCAGAAATGAGGACGGTTCGCCGATGAATAATCCGCCGCTGTTAAGAAGTCTGGCCTATGACCCTGTCTTAAGCCGGGTGAAGCTGATCGCGGAGGCCTGGGATGCGGGCGGTATGTACCAGGTGGGCAGCTTTCCTGCCAGTAAGCGCTGGGCGGAGTGGAACGGCCGCTACCGCGATGCGATGCGCGGGTACTTAAAGGGAGAAAACTGGATGGCGCACACCGCCATGATGAGCATCTGCGGCTCCATTGACCTTTACGGCGGCTTTGAGCATGACAGCGACGTATATGCCGGCTATGATTCCTGCGTCAATTTTTTCACCTGCCATGACGGCTTTACACTCTATGATCTCTATGCCTATAATGACAAGCATAATGAAAATAACGGCTGGCACAATACGGATGGTACCGACGACAACCACAGTTGGAATTGCGGCGCGGAGGGAGATACTTCGGATCCGGAGGTTCTGAAATTAAGATATCGCATGATCCGCAACGCGGTGGCAGTGCTCATGTGCAGCCGCGGTACCCCCATGTTCCTGGCGGGGGATGAATTCGGCAATACCAAATTTGGCAATAATAATTCCTATTGTCAGGATAATGAGATTTCCTGGCTCGACTGGAGTCTCCTTGATAAAAATCAGGATTTATTTCAGTTCTGCCGGTTTATGATTCACTACCGGATGGAGCATGTGGTCATCCGCAAGCGCCTGCCGGACGCGGTCTGCGGTATGCCGAGACTTAAGGTACACGCGCCGGACGCGAGGGTAACGGAGAATCTGCCGTACGATATGAGAACCTTCGGCGTCTGCTTTGCCGGCTATGATTCGAATCAGGGAAAAGACGACCTGGTATATCTGGCGGTCAATTCTGACTGGGAGGATGTCTATATCACGCTTCCGGATTTAAAACAGATGGGAGAGTGGTATCTGTCCGCCGATACTTATGGAGATGAAAAGGGACACTGCTGTTTCCACGAGCTGCAGGAAAAAAGAATTACGCACGGCTACACGCTGCGTGCCAGAACTGTGGCGGTCTTTACAGGACGGCAGTTTTAGGAGGAATCCAAATTTACATGAAAGAAAATCTTAAGAAACTTGTACAATACTATAAGCCCTATCTGGGCGTCTTCTGGGCCGATATGTTTTTCGCCGTGCTGCAGTCCGGCACGGCGCTTGTTCTGCCGCTCATCATCCGCCGTATTACCGGCACCGTGATCTATATGGAGAGGCAGGAGGCTCTGACGGAGCTTCTGTATCTGGCTCTGATCATGCTGGCTCTGGTGCTTTTATCCGCCTTCTGTAATTATTACATTTCCTATTACGGCCATGTGATGGGCGCGAGGATCGAGTATGACATGCGCGCAGAGATTTTTAACCATTACCAGAAGCTGTCCTTTTCCTTTTACGATGATGAAAAGGTCGGCCAGCTGATGAGCCGTATTACCTCGGATCTGTTCGATATTACAGAGCTATTGCATCATGGCCCGGAAAATATTATCATTTCCGTGATCAAGATTGTCGGCGCGCTGATGATCCTGTGCTCGATCAGTCCGAAGCTGGCGCTTGCGGCATTCATTATGGTGCCGGTGATGGTTGTATATGCCTGGGTAGTCAACAAATACATGATGGAATCTGCACGCAAAAACCGGGCGAGATTAGCGGAAATCAATGCCCAGATCGAGGATAATCTGTCAGGTATCCGGGTGGTAAAATCCTTTGCCAACGAGGATATTGAGTGCCGGAAATTCGCGAAGGGCAACGATGAATTTCTGGATTCCAAGAAGGAACGCTATTTCTACATGGGGATCTATAACGGCGGTATGAGCAGCTTCTCCACGCTGATCCAGATTCTGGTGGTGACAGCCGGGGCTTATCTGATTACCGGCGGCACGCTGGATGTGACCGATCTTCTGACCTTCCTGTTATATATCGGGGTGTTTACGGACCCGATCAAGACGCTGATCAATTTTACCGAGCAGTTCCAGAGCGGCTACAGCGGCTATGAGCGTTTTCTGGAAATCATGGCGATTGAGCCGGATATCCAGGATGCGCCAGACGCGGTGGAGGCGCCGGCCTTTGCGGGCGATATTTCCTTTGACCGGGTCTCCTTTGCCTACAATGACCACGCGCCGCAGGTCTTAAAGCATGTGAGTCTTGATATCCCGGCGGGCAGCTATGTGGCCCTGGTGGGGTCCTCCGGCGCCGGTAAGACGACCTTGTGTTCGCTGATTCCGCGGTTTTACGACATTGAAGAAGGCAGTATTACCATCGACGGCATGGATATCCGCGGTCTCACGCTCAACAGCCTGCGCAAGCAGATCGGCATTGTGCAGCAGGACGTGTACTTATTTGCCGGAACCGTCTATGAGAATATTCTCTACGGCAGGCCGGATGCTACAAAAGAAGAGGTCATCGCCGCCGCGGTCAGTGCCAACGCGCATGAATTTATCATGAGTCTGCCCGAGGGGTATGAGACGGATATCGGACAGCGCGGTATCAAGCTTTCCGGCGGCCAGAAGCAGCGCATTTCCATTGCCAGAGTATTCTTAAAAAATCCGCCCATTCTGATTTTCGACGAGGCAACCTCGTCCCTGGACAATGAGAGCGAAAGAGTGGTGCAGGAATCCTTAGAAAAGCTGGCGCAAAACCGCACGACGCTGGTGATCGCCCACAGGCTTTCCACTATCCGCAACGCAGGGAGAATTCTGGTGCTGACAGAGGATGGCATTGCGGAGGAGGGGACGCACGAGGAGCTGCTTGAAAAGAAAGGAATTTATGAAAAGCTGTACCATATGAGGTGATTTTTGTCGAGTCGAACGTTGCCAAAACCTTTGGACTGCTTTTTCTTGTATTTTTTGTCACCCGGGCTTAAACTTCAGTATGAAAGTGTCGTCAATTGACAGGCCGCTATTCCCGTGTTCTGGTAAGGAGGAAAATCATGGAACAGTTACAGCTTACCTCAACAAAGGATAATGAAAACGTTTATAAAATACTTGACAATCTGATACATGCCGACCGTGAATTTCAGATCATGATCACGGTGCCCGGCACAGTGAAAAAAACGACGGAGAGCGCGGCACCAAAACCGCTCATGGTGCAGGAAAAGCCGGCGCAGACCTTTGATCTGGAGAAGGCGGTGACGGACATCATTCACGAGATCGGTGTGCCTGCCCATATCAAAGGTTATCAGTATCTGCGGGAGGCCATCATCATGAGCGTGGAGGACAACCAGATGTTAAGCTCCATCACGAAAATTCTCTATCCGACCATCGCGAAGCGCTTCGACACCACGTCGAGCCGTGTGGAGCGCGCAATTCGTCACGCCATCGAGGTGGCCTGGAGCAGGGGTAAAATGGAGACACTCGACGGGCTTTTTGGCTATACGATCAATACAGGGAAGGGAAAACCGACCAATTCGGAGTTTATCGCTCTGATTTCCGACAGAATCCGCCTGCAGAACAGGAGCGTTTAGGCGGTTTTGGGGGAAAGTAAGAGAAAATAAGCACTTTCACTTTCAAAATATTGAAATTTGTGTTATGCTGTTACGGAAGAGTGGATTACTGTTCGCGGTGAATGCCACTCACAATAATCATTATGGAGGGTAGCATATGAAAAACATTTTATTTGCAGCGTCGGAGGGCGTTCCGTTTATCAAAACCGGCGGCCTGGCGGATGTGGTCGGGTCTCTGCCCAAGAGCCTGGACAAGGATGCCTATGACGTGAGGGTATTTCTGCCGAAGTACAGCTGCATGAAGGACGCGGCGAAGGAGAAGATGTCCTTCCTCACCAGCTTCTACATGGATTACAACTGGAAAAACGTGTATGTCGGGGTTTTGGAAGCGGAAGTTGACGGTATTCAGTACTATTTTATCGACAATGAGTATTATTTCAGCGGCCCGAAGCCCTACGGCGATGATGGCCTGTTTGAAATTGAGAGATTTGCCTTTTTCAGCAAGGCGGTTTTAGCGGCGCTGCCGTTAATCGGATTCCGCCCGGACCTGATTCACTGCCACGACTGGCAGACCGGCCTGATTCCCGTTTATTTAAAGGAGCGCTTTCAGGGCAATGAGTTCTTCTGGAATATCAAGACGGTTATGACCATACATAACCTGAAGTTCCAGGGCAAGTGGAGCATCCCCGCGGTCAAGAGCATCACGGGCCTGCCGGATTCCTTCTTCACCTCGGACAAGCTCGAGGCGTACAAGGATGCCAACCTCTTAAAGGGCGGTATTGTGTACGCAGACGCGGTGACCACCGTTTCCAATACCTACGCGGAGGAGATTAAAACTGATTTCTACGGCGAGGGCTTGAACGGCCTGCTGCAGGCGCGCAGCAACGACCTGCGCGGTATTGTGAACGGCATTGATTATGAGGATTTCAACCCCGAGACCAATCCGTTGATTTATCAGAACTATACACCCAAAAACTTCCGCAAGGAAAAGGTGAAAAATAAAGTCGCTCTTCAGGAAGAGCTGGGCATGAACGTGGACAAGTCCGTGATGATGATCGGCATCGTTTCCCGCCTGACGGATCAGAAGGGCGTGGACCTGATCGCCTACGTGATGGACAAGCTCTGCCAGGACAATATCCAGCTGGTCGTTTTAGGCACCGGCGAGGTTCAGTATGAGAATATGTTCCGCCACTATGACTGGAAATATCACGGCAGGGTTTCCGCGAACATTTACTATTCCGAGCCCCTTTCCTATAAGATTTACGCAGGCTGCGACGCGTTCCTGATGCCGTCTCTCTTTGAGCCCTGCGGTTTGAGTCAGCTGATGGCGCTGCGCTACGGTACCCTTCCTATCGTGCGTGAGACCGGCGGTCTGAAGGATACAGTGCAGCCCTATGATGAGTATAATGGAACCGGCACCGGCTTCAGCTTTAAAAATTACAACGCTGACGAGATGCTCAACACCATTCGTTATGCTGAGAAGATTTACTACGACAAAAAGCGCGAATGGAACAAGATGATCGACAGAGCAATGGCGGCGGACTTCTCCTGGAAGGTCTCCGCGGCAAAATACCAGGAGATGTACGACTGGCTGATCGGATAAGATGGCAAATACAACAAAAAGCAAAGGAAACAACCAATCAGATAACTCAGAATTTGTAAAACAGGCCGGTATATTGGCGGCGGCTGGTATCATCAGCCGCCTCATCGGCCTGCTTTATCGTGTTCCGCTGGCAAATATCCTGACGGACGAAGGCAATGGCTATTATTCCACGGCGTATAATGTGTATACGATCGTGCTGCTGTTGTCCTCCTACAGCATTCCCTCCGCAATTTCCAAGCTGATGGCGGGAAAGCTGGAGCAGCGTCAGTATAAAAACGCCCAGCGGATTTTTTACTGCGCGTTGATTTATGTGGGCGCGATCGGCTTTGTCGCCGCCCTGGTCCTGTATTTCGGGGCGAATGTGCTGGTGAACGGCAACGCCTCTGTGGTGCTGCGCGTCTTCGCACCCACCGTCTTTATCTACGGTTTTCTGGGGGTGCTCAGGGGATATTTTCAGGCGCACAAAACGATGGTCGCCACCAGCGTCTCCCAGATTTTTGAGCAGATTTTAAACGCAATCGTGTCTCTCGCGGCGGCGAGCGCTTTCATGCGAATCTATCAGGAGCCGCAGTACGGCGCCATGGGAAGCGCGATCGGCACCGGTGCGGGCGTGGTGACGGCGCTTTTATTCATGCTCTTCGTGTACATGGTGAACCGGAAGCGGATTCGCGCGCGAGTGAGGAATGACAGAGGACACTATGACGACCCAACAGGCGAGATTTTCAAAAGTCTTTTGCTGATTGTGACCCCCATTATTCTCAGCACCTTTATCTATAATTTTAATATCACACTGAACAACCGGATATTCACGGAGATCGCCATCAATGTGAAGGGCATGGCGCAGGAGGAGGCCTATTCCGTCTTTGGGATTTACTCCGGCAAGGCGGTGCTTTTGTCGGATGTGCCGATCGCGGTGGCGTCCGCCATGAGCGCAGCGCTCATCCCTGTGATTTCCGCATCCTTTGTCCGGGACGGTAAAAAGACCGCCGGAGGCCAGGTGGAGGTGGCGGTGCAGACCACCATGCTGATTTCCATTCCCTGTGCGGTTGGATTGTTCGCGTTAGCGGAGCCGATCCTGACATTGTTGTTCAGCTTTTCGTCAGCGGAGGATCTGGTTATGGCCGTGATTTTGCTGCGGATGATGTGCCTTTCCACCTGCTTCTACGCGCTGTCAACCGTCTCCAACGGCATTCTGCAGGGCATCGGCCTGGTCAATAAGCCGGTCAAAAACGCTGCGATCGCGCTTGCCTGCCAGACTGTTCTGGTCGTGGTGCTGATGTATGTGACCAATCTGGGCATCTACACGCTGCCCATCGCCTATTTCTTTTACGCCGGTCTGATGAGCCTGTTAAACCAGCGCGATGTAGGCCGGGCGCTGGACTGTCATATTGATTTTGTGAAGGTATACGCAAAGCCGGGCCTCTCGGCTCTGATCATGGGAGTGGCAGCATACTTTGTCTATCACGGGATTTACTTCCTGTTTCCGTCGAATATTCTCTGCCTTGCGCTTGCAATGTTGTTCGCGGTCGCAGTATATCTGGTGTTACTGGTTGTCACCGGCGGCCTGACTGTTCAGACCCTGTATAATATTCCCAAGGGCTATCTGCTGATTCCGCTGCTTCGGAAAATCGGGCTTAAGGATGAGTGAAAAAGCGCGGCAGCCGCACGGAAAGGCACAGGGAAGCTTATGAGTTTGAGAGCATTTTCACGCAGAGACTTTATAAAAGGGCTGGCAGTGGGAGGCGCGGCGGCAGGCAGCGCCTCACTTCTCACTGCCTGCGGGCAGACGGCAGAGACGGACGGGACGGCTGATGAAACAGAACTGGCTGGAGAAATGCTTCCGGTTGCCACATTCACGGAGCTAAGGGTAGGTCTGGAGGACATGAATGAGTCGCAGTATGTCTGGCTGGGAGATCAGATTTATTATCTGGAGGATTATCAGGACGATAATGGCTGGGTTGCCGGGGATATGAGATCCTACAGCGGGATGGTCGGTATGTGCAGCCGTCTGATGGTACAGTCAGTGGATGGCACAGGGGAGACGGCTGTTTTAGACGAAACGGAGGGCAGATATATCTGCGCCCTGTTTGAGGGCATGCAGGGAAATCTGGCCATGATCATCACCGAGTACAGGGAAGAGGAGGAGGCCTGGAAATACTATCTGACGCAGACGGATTTAGAGGGAAAGGAATTATCCAGAACAGAGCTTTCCGGCATGGAGGAAACAGCGGCGTATATCATCCAGGCTGCCATGGACAGCGAGGGGAATGTGGCCTACATTGAATCCAGGGTCAGAGAGGAAAATGTGAACCTGTACGAAGAGGCATGGTGCCATCTGATTCTGGCGGATGGTACCTGTGTGAACAACCTGGAGATCGGAAACGGGAATGTGAGTGCCGACATGTCTGTCCTGAAGATGGGGGAAACGGATCTGTACTTGACAGAGCAGTATTCTTCCTCCACGTCTTCCCATACAGAGCTCATGATCTGGCAGATTGATTTTTCAGAAAGGAAGCTGAAGCAGACAGCGACCATGAATGTGTCGACAATCAGGAGTATGACGACCGAGGAAATGAGAATTCTGACGGACGGTGCGCAGATCTATCTGACAATGGAGCTGTACCTGTATCTGTGCGACTTAGAGAGCGGGGAGCAGGAGGAGATTCTCTCTTGGACCGGAGAATTTGTCAATGTGGACGGGGCCAAAATCAGCGCGATCCGGACAACGGAGGAAGGGTACGAGGCGCTTCTGTCAGTGGATACCGATCCGGCGAAGCTGGTAAACGTAACCTGGACGGACAGTTCCCTTTTGTCAGCGAAAGAGACGATTATCATAGCCACGGCGAGCGGCACGTCCCTGAATTCTGTGGTGCGGCGTTTTAACGAGAGCAGCCTGGAATACCATGCGGAGCTGAAGGCCTATACGGCAAGCGAGCTGTCCGACGATCTGATCTATCGTTCCGATATTGTGCCGGATCTCTTTGATACGCGCCATGTGGATGTGACGGTGCTGGAGGGACTGGATCTTTTGGAGGATCTGGAGCCGTATTTTGAAGCGAGCGATGTAGTAAGCCGGGAGGATATTCTGGATACGGTCTGGGAGGCCGGCATGGTGAACGGCAGGATGGTGGGGATCGTGACGGAATTTTATTTCGGTACCCTTTATTCCAGCGCCCGGGAAATATCTAAAGACGGGTGGAGTCTTGAGGATATGATCAGCCTCTGCGATACTTACCCGGAGTCCGACCTGATTGCCTGGTACAGCTATGAGGATATTCTGGAAATGATTGCCATGACCGGCGGTCTGGATGCGTATGTCGACTGGGAAAATCTCACATGCAGCTTCGACAGTGAGGGCTTTATGAGCGTGCTGGAAAAGCTGACAAAAATACGCTATCCGGAGAATGACGATGCAAAAGTGAGTTATGGGCTATATTCCATCACGGATGAATTTTTGGCGCAGGAATCCCTGCTGGCAAATGAACCTTACATCTGGAGTCCGTATGGATATAATAAGATAAAGGTAAACTATGGGGAGTGGCGTATCGTGGGATACCCGACCGTGACAGGGGAGGACCCCTGGTATCAATTGGGGCCTATGTTTCAGTTTGGTATCTACGGCAATTCGGAGAATAAGGAGGGCGCCTGGGCTTTTATCGAGTTCCTGCTCTCTGAGGCAGAGCAGACCTGGAAAAGCATTCACTAGGATTCTAGAGAGATGCATGGATATCCGGGGAGGCTGGATTCCTTTGAGGAGTATCTGTTGCGGAGAAACTCTTCGGACGCCTCCAGCAACATGAAGGATGAATCCGATAAGCCGGAGGTGGAAGCGGAAGCGCTGAAAGAGATGGTGGAGCATGCCCATGTAAAGAGTTATCTGTTAAGGACGGAAATCTGGGACATCATTCTGGAGGAGGTGCCGTACTACTATGAGGGCGCCAAGAGCCTGGAGGAGGTGGCGGAGCTCATCCAGAATCGGTGCAGGCTGTATTTAAGCGAGATGGAGTAGGGGAAAGCTTATCACTCTTTCCCCACAAAGAACAGCGCCACGGTTCCCGGACCGGTGTGCGCGCCGATGACGGGGCCGATATCCGTGATCATCTCCACGTTAGCGCCGCACAGTGCCTTGATACTCTCAGTCAGCAGATCTACGGTATCCTGGCAGTCAGAGTTGCAGATGTAGATCGGATATTTACCCAGATCCAGAGCGGTTTCCTTCAGCTTTTTCGCGATGCCGTTGATTGCGTTTTTCCTGCCGCGGACATTTTTGACACTTACCAGATGCCCTTCATTGTCGACATGCATAAGTGGCTTGATGTTTAAGGTGTCCCCGATCCAGGCCGTGGTGGCGGAGACGCGGCCGCCGCGCTTTAAGTATTCGAGTGTATCCACCGTGAACCAGTGGCAGATTTTTAACCGCATATCCTCCGCATAGGAGGCGGCTTCTTCGATGGAGGCGCCTTTTTCCTTCTGACATTTCACAAGATAGACGAGCAGTCCCTGCCCGGTGGAGGCGCACAGCGTATCGACCGCCATCAGCTTTCGGTCAGGGTATTCTGCTGAGAGCTCCTCAACTGCCATTCTGCCGGCGTTATAGGTGGAACTTAAACCGGAGGAAAAGCCAAGATACAGGACATCCTTCCCGGCCTCCACTTCCCGGCGGAAGCGATCCTTGAAGGTCTCAATATTGATGGCCGCTGTCTGCGCTGTCTTGCCCTGCCGCATGTACGCATAAAACTCCTTTGGCGGGATCGCGTCGTTGTCATACTGTACCGCCTCCCCGATAAAATGAAAGGTCAGGTCGGCGCTTTTCACGCCCCAGCTTTTCAGAACTTCAGCCGGTGTATCGCACGCGGAATCTGTATAAATGGTATAATCTTGCATAATATCTCCTCCTTCAAACGAATACTCCAAGACAAGGTTTTCAATAACCGATGTGACGGAGAACAAAACAACATCTCTGTATTTATATATAATACAGAACATATGAATTGTCAACTGCTTTTGACGAGGACCGCCGGGCGACTTTTGTCCTCGCGAGCGCCTGTGTGCATCGGTGGGATTGATACCATGCATGATATGTGACGCACAGTGAAACGAGCAGGACAAAAGGTATCCGGCGGTTCGAAAATACAGCCGTAATTCTGTGCTTAAACCTCTCTGATCCCTGAAATATCCGTATTCGCCACCATAGAATAATTCGTATAATACACCACAAACCCCGGCTTCGCTCCGTTCGGTTTCTTCACATGTTTCTTCTGAATATAATCCACCTCCGCCTTCCCCTGCTCCCTGTTTTTGCTGTAATACGCCGCGAGCCTCGCCGCCTCCTCAAAGGTAGCGTCCGGAAGATCCGTCTCCCCGTGCGTTTTCACCCGCACATGGGAGCACGGGCAGGTTTTGGCGTGGACCCACCCGTCGTTGC
>JAJPXG010000018.1:0-2926 GCA_021205565.1 Lachnospiraceae bacterium
CTGCCGGACCACTCCGTATTCACAAAGGCTGCACAGCGCTGACATGCCAAAGCAATATAGAATCAGATATACCGGATTCAAGAACACCGCCCAGTATAATTTCCGGTTCATAAGAGTACTCTCTGCCTTTGATTGTTGAGGAATTTTCCTGTATATTTTCTTTTTTGGAACGCTGTGCTCCAATATATTAACTATCTGGTTGAATTCACTTTCAGTGATTAAATTTTTTTCAATGTAAAATCCTCTGCAAAAAACAATTTGGTCTGTAATAATCAGTTTGTGAATATTTGCATATTTTTTTACTCGCGTCTTTCCAAAATAGTTTATTTCGTATGTGTCCGTATTGAACGTAATAGAAACTTCCGCCTGTTCAATTTCACTCCATTTGCAATGGTGGATAATGCATTCTCTTCGCTTTACATACTTGCGAAGTCTTTTCCCTTTTTGAGAAAATTCAAGTATAATATTTAAGATCCAGAGAATAATAATTTCAATAATAATCGGCAGATCAATTATATGAAATACAAGAAAATTTATTAACCATAGTGCAAATGTTACAAATGTTGCACAAACAACAAGAATTTCAAATATTATTATCGTTCGATGCCTGGAGTTTAACGTGAGACGTCTCCTCCTGGTTAAATAATCCAGATCAGTTTTAAATTTAATTATCATTCTCGAGACGCGTACCTCCTTCATTTATTGAGATGCTTCGATTATTTGTTTTGGTTCTTTTACAAGTTGAATTTCAGGTAGCAAGTACTGTAATTGCGCCTGTAGTCATATTGACATAATACCAGTTCCTGCAAGGAAGGTAATACTTCTCCTCATCGCTCCCGGAAAAAACAAAATACTGTGCAAACACGTACTCTCCATTCTGCATAGTATGAGCATTAGGAATGATTTTTTCATGTACTTTCACCTCGTGAGTATATTTTATAATTACATATACAAGATTTCTGTTCCTTTATTGCCATATCAGTTTTCGTTTTGTTCAGCCTCATACCCTTCATTCTCTACTGTTTCTGCGAACGGAAGAAAATAATATGCCGTAGGCTGTTTTGAACCAATCAACGTGATTAAGACCCCCTCTCCTGTCCATTCCACTTCAAAATCCGCCGGATATCCTCCATTGGAAACGGAAGCCTCAAATGATGATCTGTATAAATCCTCATATCTAAGGAGACTTATTTTCAGATCATCATACAATACACCTGGTTTTCCAAGCTCAACAATTGTGCAAATATAATTGCCATCAGGTGACTCCTCACTATACAAAACCGTTTTTCCGCTTATAGCAAAACAAACACAAACATCTGCTATTACGAAAATGGTAATGCCTGTTTCTATTATAATTATAATTCTAAATAATCGGCCTTTCACTCAATTTTCTCCCAACGCAGCTTCTGTTGCTACCATATAGCCCAATTCACCGCTGCTCAGTAAAAAGTATAACGCTTCATCCCCAGAGAATATTTGGAAACCCGCTTTTTTCCCGTTGATAGTGATCTTCCCTTCATTCACGGCAAAGAAGCCGCAGATACATTTAAACAGGACTGTTCTGCCGCATGATATAACTGTTATGCCTCACAAAAAGAATTCCACAACATACAGCGTGCCGGTGTTTTCATTCCAGAAAAGAAAGATTTCATCTCCGCCATCCTCATCCAGTTGATACCAGTACAGACAGTACGCATAGTCAGGAAACTCTTCCTGCGGGACACCAATCTGACTCAGCCATTCATCGCAAGCCACCACATAGCTGACATATACTCCCGTCTGCCAAAAAAACATTTCATTGATCGGTTCAGGGTTCTCGCAGGAAAACACATGATAGCGGATTCCATCCCCAAAGACAGAAGCCTCCGATTCCAGGCTGTAGATTTCAGAATAATGCGCTTCCTTCGGCAGTGAGAAGCCCCAGTTGATATTAAGAGTCGTAGAATAATCTGTCATCCTGCTCCAGATCGCATTCGCTCCAATTATCACCAGACACAGGCAGACTGCCACTCCAGCTATGACTATCCAGATTTTTCTCTTCTTCATTCTGTACCGCCCTTTCTGTACTCCAACAGATCGCCTGGCTGGCAGTCCAGGGCCTCACAAAGCCTGGCTAAAGTGGATATCTTCAACGCTTTAGCCTTCCCGTTTTTTAATATGGATACGTTGGAGATCGTGATCCCGACGCGCTCCGACAGTTCTGTCACACTCATTTTTCTTTTTGCAAGCATGACATCAATATTGAAAACCTGAATTGAAAAAGTAAATTCCAGTTCCACTTGGTTCAATCCAGAAGTTACTATTGCAAAATCAGTAGTGGAACTTACTTCTCCAAACCTTTCCTCAGCCAGTTGAATCCCAACCGACGTCAATCACTGCGTTTTTTTCCAGTACATCTGCCAGTATGGCAACTACTAAAATACCGATATAACTAAAATACCAATACACAAAAAAATTTCCTGCTTCTGGTGTATCGCACAGATATGAAATGCAATATGTTACCGGATAGGCCACTGCGGCCACCCAGCCTGCAAAACGCAGGGGAAAAATCATTTGCAGACAGATAACCGCTATTCCGATCAACATCGTGTTGCCCCATCCCCACACACCATAAAAGAAAGCCATCAGAATTCCCCATTGAATGATGGCAGTTACTAATTTTGAAAGCCTGATATGGTCATCCGGGACGTCTTTTCCTTTTTGCAGAATATACAGACCGGCACAGATACCTGTGGATATGAGAGCGAACAAAACAGCTCCTATTACCTGCTCCGTGCTTTTACCAAACGGCGTATCAAGCCATTTGCTGAATCGTGAAGCAAAGACCATTCCTCCGATCCAGATGAATATAAAAATTCCCAGATACTTCAGCTTCTGTTTCATCGTTACCGCCTTTCTTTAAGACACCTCTATACCTCCATGTGAA
>JAJPXG010000018.1:2936-8361 GCA_021205565.1 Lachnospiraceae bacterium
CCGTCACAAACGTCAGAATAAACCCGAAAGTGCCAATGACAATTCCCGCTATCCATAGCGGACCAAACATATCCGAATTGGCCACCGGAATACTTGCAACCGAAAGCAATATGCCAAAAAGAAGCGTTGCTATGCCGCGCAGCTGATATTTCATATTCATACACCCCCTGATGAAATTGTATAGAAACAGACATGTCCGTTTCTATATAAAATCATTATGAAGAAATCATTTCAGTGTGTCAAGAAGGAGCAAATATCCGATTTCTTAAGATTTTCTGAATGTGCTTCTAAATGTCTGTAAAGCAATAATCCGTCAGACCAAACTCTCCGCCGTCCGAGTAGGTCACCCTTGCCGTAACACTCCTCGCCCCATAATCCGAGGTGACGGCCTCATCCCCTTCCTTCCAGATTTCCAGATTCATAGTCAACACGATTTCGTCATCCTCCACGGAAAATCTCATCTGACTGCCAACTGACACTCTGACAGGAATTCCTGGTGATACGTAACCGCCAGCCAGATCTCCTGCTTCATGATCTCTGATTTCCCAGGAAGTCCCGCCGTCTAAGGTCACCAAAAGTCCGTTGTCTGTCCGCTCCCCTGCAATGTGCTCCTTCGCCTCCGCAGTAAAATCGCTCTCCAGAAATTCCCATACATACAGATTTCCTTCCGCGTCCGGGTCAGCTATCATAAGCGTATCCACATACACTCCGGTGCCGTGCTTGAAGTTCATCTTCAGAGCAAGCTCCGTCGTTCCGTCTTTGTCAAAATCCTCTTCCCATAGTTCCGGCAGGACCTTATAATTGGAGACATAGCTTTCCTCTATAAAGGCATAGCTTTGTGTTTCTTTATCATACACCAGCATGGATTCATAATCTCCCCTTCCATACAGGATAAAGCGCTCCGTCTCGCCCAGCAGATAAGTCAGATCCTCACTTGCCTCCTCTGGTGTAAAGGACATGGTCTGAAAATTTTCTCTGATATCCGTGATTTCAGCCATATTCCATCCCAGAGCCGCCGGATCACATGGCGTCCCAGCCAGGGAGGTTTCTTCCTGCTGTGACGTGTTCTCTGTCAGTGTCACTCTCCGCAAATTTTCTCCATTGGAGTCCGTTACAAGCCAGGCTTCCTCCAGCAGGGCATCCCGCCATCCCACACTGACGCCTTCCCGATAGCCCCACTTGGCCGCATAAACATAGACCAGATCACCTATCACGTTCACCTCTGTATAGCTGATTCTGTCTCCGCTCTCCCAAGCCGATTCCCAGTCTGACAGGATGCCTGTTAAATCTTCATTCAAGAGATACTCCATATCCACCAGTACAAGAGTCTCTTTACTTTCCGGATCAAAAAGAATGAGGTTCTGACAGGTGCCATTTTCCGATGTCTCCAAAGCAAGTACCTGCCCCGATGACAGCGCCACATCCACAAGAGTCAGATCCTCTGAAAGCACTTCTTCTTCGGTGAGTCCAAAATCAATTCTGCACAGAAAATTTTCATCCCCAGGTCCGTTAGTATATTTCTGATAATACAGATACTCCCCCATCACCGCAAAGCTGTCCGAATCCGTCAGAGAAGCCGCTGAAAGCTCGCCTGTCGCACGATCATAAGAATAGAAGCTTCCGCTGAAAAGTCCGGCGCTGCCCTCATAAACACCTGCCGCCAGCAGAATATAATCCTCGCCCACAAAATAACAGCTGATCTCTGACGCCTCAATTCCTTGCTTTGCAATATCCCAGATCAGACTGCTCTCCTGCGTTTCAATCTCCCAGGCATAAAGTACCCCTTCCAGTACATAATAAAGGATTTTGCCGTCATCACTGCTGCCCACAATGCTGCCGGCTGTCAGCTGCCGAAACTGCAGGCTGTCTCCCTCCAGCCCATGCTGATAAATGTACGGCTCTTCACTTCCGGATGAATAATACAGATCATTTCCATCTGAATACAGCATCAGGCCATCCAGATAATAAAGCTGATCACCCACGAGAATGATTTCACCGCCGTTATTCATCACAGAGAGGCTTTCTGCCCCGCCTGTTTCCTCCATGATCGAAATATTATCTTCTGTAGTTGTTTCATCGCCCTGCGCCATTGCATCCAGATCGGCATCCCCTGAAATGATTTCTTCGATCGCATCTGTTTCTCCTGCATTCACAGTTCCATCGTTCTTAGTCCGCAGGAGCAACCCGGCACCCACTATCAGAACAATCACCAATGCCGCGCCGCAGACGAACGCTCCCTGCTTCCGATAATGCAGAATATTAGACACCCTGGAGCGCAGGGAAGGTTCCCCAAAGGTCAGCGGCGCAAATAAATAACCGTTCTGTCTGGCAGCATATTTTAAAAGACTGGCAGCATATGCTTTCCGCACATCTTCGCCTGCCTGCCTCAGCACCGCCTCATCGCAGGCAATTTCAATATCCTTGCAACAAAAGCTGTACGCCAACCAGACAAGCGGATTAAACCAATGCATGGCAGTGATGAGAAATAATACCCACTTGACGATATGATCTCCCCGCTTTTTGTGGCAGCGTTCATGGCAAAGAATGTAATCCCGTTCCGTTTCTTTAAGGCCCTCCGGCAGACAGATCACCGGTCGAAACAATCCCCACAGACACGGAGATGGCAGGTTACGCACGATATAAATTCGTTCCTCTCCTTCCGTTCTCCGCCCTGCACTTAACAGCCTGTGCATTTTGAATGTCACAATTCCCTGATAGAAAAGGACCAGAGACAGCCCGGTAAGCCAGACTTCAAAAAGTCCGGACCATGATAAAATGACTGCTGCCACATTTACTGCCTTCCGACAGACTGTATTCAATAGGTTTCCAATACGGGGGTTACCTTGCAGCAGTTCGCTGATACGGACACAGAATCCTGCAAAACCGGATACAGCAGCCACGTCTGTATTCACATTATTTTCCTTATTCTCTTCCTCCTGCGCCTCACCGGTGGCGGAAGAAAGCGATGTAATCTGATCGACAGCCAGGGCCATATCTCCTGCTGCCCTGGCATCGTCATTCTCGTCTGACGCAGAAGTTTCTTCTCCATTCTCCGTTTCCATCGAAAGGAACGCTGCCGGATTGCTCAGCCACTCCGGCACAAGACTCACCGGAGCATTAAGAGAGAACGGCAGACACAGATTTAAAAATACAAAAAGCCACAGATAATATACATAACGCCGCGGACTGTGAAGTGCTTTGATCAGAAAAAACCGCACCGCTAACACCACTGGCACACAATAACATCCTATCAGACTCATTTGTAATAATGTCTTCATCATTCCCCTCCGCTTTGGTTTAATTTTTTTAAACCCCTCATCCCTTCGGCGCCGGAATCTCCTTCAGATACGACTCATCCAACAGCGCCACAATCTCCCTGTAGCTGTAATACGGGATATCATCGCACTCCACAGCCTGTTCAGAAGGATAAACCGCTTCCAGCGCCGCGGCGTACTCCTCCTCGCTAAGCTCCTCGCCTTCCCAGTAATAGCGGTCCTCGTCCAGATTATTGCCGCTCCATTCGATCTCACCATCGTTCATCGCCCACAGGCCCCGATAGCCTGTCGCAATCAGCGTCACCTGTCCATCCACAATACTGTAGACATCGTCTGTGTAAAGCCCCATATTGCCCTCCGCGTTGAGCAGCAGATTCCCATAGGGAATATAGGAATAATACAGGCGGTTGGACTGTGTGGCGTATACTGTCCCGTCATTGTAATGCAGGATGAGGAAGCCGGTGGCCTCATCCGGCCCCGAGACAATGAGCTCCGGACAGGTGTCATCATCCATGTAAATCAGCTGGTAGCCCATATACACGGGACCTGCTACATTTTCCATGATATACTGAACAAAAGCCGTCAGTCTCTCCTGCGTGTCGTCGTCTGCCACCTCGATCTCGTTAACGATTTCCATACCGTAAGCACTATCCTCATTGAGTCTGACGCCAAAGCTTAATCGCACCTCATCGTCAGAGGTCAGTCCTGTCAAAACCGTCGCAGTAATCACAAAGACCTCATCAGACAAGCCTTCCCTGAAAATATGGATACTGTCCGAATCTACCATTTTTTCAGTTTCATCCGCCCGTTGCGCAGCGCTGGCTTCATGGGCTTCCAGCAGCGCCTCCGCCGCCTCATAAAGCTCCGGATATTCCTCCCGGCTTACGAGCATACCCGAATAACGCTCCTCGTCGGAGAGAGATGTCTCTTCCTGATCTGAAGCAGATGTTTCGGAAAATAACTCCGGAAAGCTGATGCGATAGCGAAGCTCCACCTCTTTCAAGAGCCAGTCACCGTAATCCGGGGCCAGATAGAAGATCCATTTGCTTTCGTCGTCCGGCCTCTGAATGCAGACGACCATGTCATCCCCTTCCTGCAGGAGGATAATGTCTTTATGGTCAATGGCGTTCACGCCGTCAGGAGCCACATAACTCTCCATATAATAACGGATGAATACGGGAAGATCTTCCGTGTAAGTCACATAGCTGCCTGTCTCATCCCAGCTTTCCTTCAGACTGTCAATATACGCAATCACTTCCATATAGTCCGTTCCGTCAACATGATCATATCGTCTGGGCGCAAGCCATAACAGCTCTGAAATGAACTCTTTATCCTCAGAAGAGGAATCATAAGAACATACTCCATAGGCGCCTGTCAGGATTCCTGTAATCTGGTAGTCCTCCGCCTCCTCATCGCCTGAAATGTTTGCTTCCGTTGCTTCTTCAAGCCCGGTTGATTCTTCTGTATTTCCCGCTCCACGATTTCCAGCCCACAGGAACAATCCTGCACCTGTCAGGAGCACAATCACCAGAGCCGCCCCGCAGACGAACGCTCCCCGCTTGCGGTAGTGAAGAATATTGGACACCCGGGAGCGCAGAGAGGGCTCCCCGAAGGTCAGCGGCGCGAACAAATAACCGTTCTGTCTGGCGGCATATTTTAAGAGACTGGCGGCATAAGCCTTCCGCACATCTTCGCCCGCCTGCCCCAGCACCGCCTCATCGCAGGAAATCTCCATATCCTTACAGCAAAAGCTGTACGCCAGCCAGATAAAAGGATTAAACCAATGTACGGCAGTGATCAGAAATAACACCCACTTGGCGATATGATCTCCCCGCCTTTTGTGGCAGCGCTCATGGCAGAGGATATAATCCCACTCCGTCTCTTCCAGGCTCTCCGGGAGGCAGATCACCGGCCGAAACAGGCCCCACAGGCACGGAGAGGACAGATTGCGCACAATATAAATCCGTTCCTTTCCCTCCGCTCTGCGCCCGGCTTTTAAGAGTCTGTACATTTTAAATGTCACGATCCCCTGATAGAAAAACACCAGAAGCAGCCCCGCCAACCAGACTGCGAAAAGTCCGGACCATGACAAAATGACTGTCGCCGCATTGGCCGCTTTCCTGGAAGCTGATTCCAGCATAGTTCCAACA
>JAJPXG010000018.1:8371-42157 GCA_021205565.1 Lachnospiraceae bacterium
CAGATTGCCGATTTGGGCGCGGATTACTGCCAGACCGGCGGCATCTTCCGAAGCTGCAGCTGTTTGATTTTCGCTGTTTTCTTCCTCTTCTGCAGCGTCATTAGCGGAAGAAAGCGATGTAATCTGACCAGAAGCCCAGGCGGCAGCTCCTGCTGACTCTGTACCGTTATCTGCCTCTGCAGCGTTCGTCTTCGCATCATCTCCTGCCTGCGCATCATCACCCGCTTCTGCAGCTATGCCTGCCTGCGCATCGTTGCCCGCACCTGACACAGTAGTTTCTCCGCCGCTCTCCGTTTCCGTTGATAGAAACGCTGCCGGGTTGTTCATCCACTCCGGTACAAAATTCACCGGCACACGCAAAGAAAACGGCAGACACAGATTTAAAAATACCACCAGCCACAGAACATATACATAACGCCGTGGACTGTGAAGCACCTTAATCAGCAGAAACCGCACTGCCAGCACCACCGGCACACAACAGCACCCTGTCAGGCTCATCTGTAATAATGTCCTCATAATTTTCCCCTCTGAGACACTTTGTCTTTTTAACCGAAAATCCAGTGAACAAACTGCGTCCTGCTGCTCATCAGCCGGACACGCTTCCTTTTTCACCCATCTCGTTGCCCCGGCCTGTCTTACTCAGCTTAACTCTCCTCGTCCCGGTATTCCTCGATCATTTCGGCAATCTCCGCAATTTCCGTCCTGCTCAGTTTCTTTTTTTTCAGAAACGCCGCCACAAATCCCGGTAATGATCCTCCATAATTCTCCTCCAGATAGTTCTCCCCTTTTCTGCGGATGTACTCCTCCCTGCTCATCACTGAAGTAACCACACTCTGCTCATTACGAAAAATCCCGTTCTCGCAGATTTTCCGCAGCACCGTATAGGTGGTCGACTTCTTCCAGTTCAGGCGCTGCGCGGCCAGCCTCACCAGCTCCCCGCTTCCCACCGGCTCCTGTTCCCAGATGATTTTTGCCAGCTCCATCTCCGCTTCCGTCATTATATAAATCAGCATCTTATCTTTCTCCTTGCTTTGGTTTAAGTTTTTTAAACCCTTTTCGATAGTTTATAACTTTTAAACCATCCTGTCAAGTACCTTCTTCATCCTTTTCAGAATTATCCACTGCCTGGCCACAACAGGCTTCAAAAGACCAGCTTCCTTTTTTCTCCAGCTGTTACAAATCTGATTATGCCAGGGCAAAATAAAAACTGCTGCCTCGAAAGTGATTTTCTCATTTCAGGCAACAGCTCTCCATTTTCATTGTAAAAATCCCAGCTGGTAATTCCTTTCAGCCTGCTTCCCCGGTAACGGCATATACATCAAATTCCCCGACACTTCCGATTTTATACAGCTCCTCCTTCAGCGCGTTGACCGCCGAACGCGGATACTGCCACTCCTTGCGCTCACTGTTCGGGAGCAGGAAAATAACATCATCCTCACAGGCCGCCGCCAGCAGATCCTCAGGCGGCGTAGTACCGAGATTGCCCGTCAGGAACATGTCATAGTATTTGTGATATTCATGAAGCGGCAGAAAATAGGATGCGGCTCGGTTGTCCAGGATGTAGACCGTCTTTCCGTCCTCCTCAAGCTCGCGCACATAGGCAGTCACGGTCAGAATATCCTCCTCCATGTCATCCGAAATAAAAATACCCTCAAACTGATCCAGTGTCGTGCAAAGATGATGATCATCCAGCGTGTCGTAAGGTACGCTGAATACCAGATAACAGCCCAGCGCGGCCGCCGCAGCCCCGCCCGCAAGATTGATCAGCTTTTTATGCCAGAGCACAGACGGCAGAAGTGCCACAATCAGTAAAAGAAAGGGGATCACCGTAGTAGAAAAATGATAGGCATTGGCCATGGGATACAGATTGATCAGACCGCCGAACCCGTAAAAGCAGATCAGAAGCAGGGTCTGACCGTAAAGGGTCCGCCTCTTCCACAGACCAACAATCAGGGAAACCACGATCAGAACCGGCGCCCCGATGCAGGCGATCAGATATCCCGGCTTTTCCTGCGCCAGTGTAATATAGGAATAGCTGCTGGAGAAGGTGGAAATGCCCGCTACGGCCATGTCCCAGAAATCATCAAAGGTTCCTGTCCCAAACAGATAAAGCAGGAAGAGCAGGCCGACGCAGGCTACTCCCGCCGCACGGGCAAAGAGCAGTTTACAGCTTTCTTTGACTGTTTTTTTCAGGCAGCAAAGGACATACAGGCAGCAAAGCCATGAGGCCGCGGCAACAAAGAGACCAAATGTCTGCTTGCACAGGACGGTGAGGCCGGCGGCCACGCCCAGCAGGAACTGATACACAGGACGCTCATACGCCTTATTCTGTCCGCGCAGGGCAGACAGGTCCTCCTTTAAAAGAAGGAGCTGTAAAAATAAAATCAGACAGCTGTACTCAAAAAACACATTATAGCAAAAGAGCATGAGGAAAAACTGTGGAATCACCAGGGATGTGACACGCGACGCACCCAGTGTGCGGCAGAGATGATAAAGCAGCATGCAGATGCAGGTAAAAAGAGTTCCTCCCAGCAGATTGATCACGATCATGTGGTGGCCGAAAACAGAAAGAAAAACGGCATTGACCGCGCAGGAAAGCGGCGTCTGCAGAAGGTTAAAATCCCGGTACGGCAGAAGGCCGGACGCGATATTCTCCGCGAAAACATAATTCCAGAGCCGGTCAGTATTGCCAAGCGTCTGAAAAAAAGCCAGAATCAGCGACTCTGCGAGAAAAAGAAATAATACAGCATATTTTTTGATGTAGCGCACAAAAGTTCTCCTTTGAACACCTGATACACTTTGATTCCGCCCCATGATAGCACATGCTTTCCGTCTTTTCAACACGACAAATTCTTAAGATTTCCTTAAACGGCCACAGAAAAAGGGAGCGCGATTCTTAAAAACCGCGCTCCCTCTCATATGCCGGCCGCATTTCAGACCGGATATCATCCATTATTTACTCTGGCAAAGATTTTTCCTGCGCGTCAGAATACCGATTCCAACCGCGGCTGCAGCCATCATTGCGAAGCATACTGCCATCAGACAATCTGCCGTGTCTCCGGTCGCTGCGCTCTCCACTGCGGTCGCACTGTTCACAGTGCTGCCAAGCGTATAGGAACCGTACTGCTCATACAGCCACAACGGGCCATACCATTCCGTGTCATCATCCACTGCACTGCCGGCCGGAATGACGATGGAATAGATGCTGCCATTGTAAACATATTCAAACAACAGCGTCACATTGCTGTTATTCACCAGTGCCTGCATAACGCTGTTCGGCAGAGCCGTGTATCCGCTCTCCTGTCCGATGGTGACAATCCCGCCGCCCTGGGCCTGGGCTGCTTCAATCTGCTGAATAATATCACTGAAGTATCCCTGCTCACTCTGCGTCGCATCATCCGATGTATCAGTGGTATCGCTGCTGTCAGATCCGGTATCTTCCGTTCCGGAGCTGCCCGGCTGCGGAGTCTCCGAATCATCGCCTGTTGCGCTGATGGTAAATACCGCAGACGCCGTACCGCTCATCCTCGCTCCCACGCCTTCAGGGACCACATCTGTCAGTACCAGATAGCCGTTCATATTGATGGTTCCGTCCGCATTTCTGGTGACGCCGGTATCATTCGTACCGGTAATGCCGCCGCTGATGGCAGCTTCGGTATCCAGGCTGACAAACCAGTCCGCAGTCACGACAGTACCCTCGCTGTTCATGGACTGGTTGCTGCTGTCATAGTAATTGTAATAATAATTGCTCGACTTCGTAATATCCGTCAATGTCTGGGTTCCCACCGGCTTAATCTGCTCGGCAGTACCGTTATCGTCCCTGTAGGAAAGCACTCCATCTCCCACAAACGCGGTATTTGCTGCGGAGCTGGTGTAGAACGCCACATTGTAAGACTCATTGTCATAGGTAGTAGAGCTGTATGCCTGGATCGCAGGGTTGCTGTTGGAGTCTATGCCTTTGGCCTTGTTGGCAAAGGACACACTGTTAATCAGCTTGTGCGTCACTGCGATGCTCTCACCGCCCATCTTGAAGCCATTGCCGTTGCCGGCATCCACTTCATTTCCATTCTCATCCAGAATGTAACCATTCTTGTAGGCGACACAGTTCTGAATGGTAACCACACCGATGGCTCCCGTCTCCGCCTTGGAGAACAGATCCCAGCCGTCGTCCGCATTGTAGGCGGCAATACATCCGTCAAACACGTTGCCGTCTGCCACCGTCAGCTTCGCCGCGAATCCGTCCGCGTCCTCATATCCTGCATCCGCGTTCAGATAAGAGCTGCAGTTTAAGATCAGGTTATAGGAAGGCCAGTCTTCCCACAGGTCAGTGCTCTTATAACGGCTGATCTGAATGCCGGTGTTGCCGTTCTTATAAGCCATGATGGAGTCCAGCGTATTGTGGCTGCCGGATACCTGAATACCCTTCTGGGAATTTGCCGAATTCGTCACGTCAAAGCCGTAGAAATACCAGTAATCTCCCGCCAGAACCATGCCTGCGCACGCGCCGCCGAAGTCAAATACCGGACGGCTAACCGCCTCCGGATCCGCGATCATATAGATCGGCTGATCCTCGGTTCCGTCAATCCCCCGCTCCACAGTCACAGTCTTCGTCAGGTTATAGGTGCCCTCCAGCAGAACGATCGTCTGTCCGGGCGCCACAATCTTTACCGCGGTATAAATGTCAAGCGGATCCTCCCTGGTGCCCGCCGCGGTGGAAACACCTTCCGGCCCCACATAGAGGTAGGTTCCGCTGTACGCCGTATAGGTAACCGTATGTGTCCAGGTCACCGCCTCATAGGAGCTCAGCAGCTGATACTTGCCCGGCGCATAATCCGGATCCGGCGTAAAGGTTACGGTAAAGGTATTGCTTCCTTCTGTTAATGTCACTTCTGTCCTGGACTTCTCAGAAGCGGCAACGGTCTCATTGACCACAACCGCGCCGTTCTCGTCCGTTATCACCAGGGTGCCGTCAGCGTTGCCGTAATATACCAGCGTATAGTCTGCGGTATTGGAGAAAGAAGCGGACTCGATGGTATAACTCGGAGTGACATATTCCGTATCTCTGTCAATCCTCGCCTCATCATCCTCTGGTGCGATGGTTGTCATTTCCACATCTGTTACCGTGATGGTTGCATTCCTGGCCGCGAAGAAGCCCACATAAATAGCATCCTCTTCAATATAAGTCAGGGCGTCCAGCACATTTCCGTCCTCATCCTCATCATGATAATAGGTGTTCTGGCCGATGATATTTCCATCCTCATCCATGTAAGTCAGAATATAACCGGTATTATTCCGCTGGATGGACATTTTGAATGTAGTCAGCAGCGCACCCTCCTGGTTTCCGGTCAGGGCATCTTCATTGGTGCAGTTGCCGATAATATTATAGGTTCCGGTTCCCAGCGGCCCGCAGCTTACCTCCAGAGTATCCTGACTGGTGGTGAAGCCGTCCGGCAGAGTTGCCTCACCGGCCTGGACTGCCGCGATTCCTTCCGGTGTGGCGCCGGTTTTCACATTGACGCCTACGCCCAGCTTCATGCTGATCTTGCTGGCGCTGGTATCCGTTGTCGCCGTTCCGCTCTCCGCGTCATAATAGTACTCGATCTTGGAAGCCAGCAGCTGATAGGAGTTTGTCCACAGCGCAGAGCTGCTGCCATTGGTTCCGATGGTATCTGTCACCATCATACCAAAACCTTCCTGCGCATTGGAATAAGTCCAGGAATCCACCGTGATCGTGGCCGTCAGCGTAAAGTTTTCTGTCTCAGGATCGATGGTGGTGTAATAAAATGCAAGTCCGTCTGTGGAGGCCGGTACCACCTTTCCTCCGTTGCCGGTGCTGTAAATGGTCACATTGCCGTCAGCCACGCTGCCGCTGTAACCGTCCTTACTCTTGCTGGTGCTGGAGCCATAAGCGCTGAACGCCCACTCCCGCTGCGCCTCGTCCGCTACCTCTGCGGAAAGAGTGCCTGCCGAGGTGATCTCACTTCCTCTCACTGCGGCAACGCCGAAGATATAGGTAACGCCTGTCGTAAGGCCGGTGAGCGTTGCCTCCGTATCCGTCACAGTGACTGTCACCGTCTCCTGACCATCCGCGGTGGCTGTCACAATATATTCCTCCGCTTCCGCCACGGCATCCCATTTCACAATCACGGAGCCTCCGCCCTGGCTGGTAACACTCTTGATGGACGGAGTCGCCAAAGGCAGGGTAAATTCTGCAGAAGCGGAAACGCTTGTCTTGACGGTTTCCTCATCACTCCTGCTGGCTTCCGCCACAAAGGTATATGTACCGGAGCTCTCCGGTGTAAAGGAAACCGTGCCGGAGGTACCCTTATCTGCGTATGACGCAGTATCCACAGTATTTCCGTCCGTGTCAAACATGGTAACCGCCACCTTATCGGCGCCCTCGGTGCCGCTGATTACCATGGATACGGCGACCGTAACGGTGCTGCCTGAAACTGTCACAGAGGTAATCTCCGGATCAGCCACATCCTCCCAGGGAGTTACCACCTTGGTGGTGCCGGAGGAATACTCTGTGACGGCGATTGTATATACACGCGCGCCACGATTATAATCGGATGTCGGTGACACCACACTGTAGGTACCAGCCGCAAGATCCGTGTAGGTCATGGTGACTCTGCTGGTGCCGCTCACTTCCTCAATGCCCTCACTGTTGGCAACGGCGTCTCCGTTCTCATCCACCAGCGCAACTGTGGATGTATTGGAGCTGCCTGTGCTGCTCATCTCCAGCGTTACATCCGCCGTCCCGTCTACAGTAAACTCTATGGCACTGCCGGAATTTTTGGCAACCTCCACGCTCGTCACCAGCCCGGTGCTGTTGCTGATACGCTTCGTCACCGTCCCGATAATCGTGAAATAATCATTGACTACGGTGCCCTCTTCCATCTCTTCCTTGTCAGTGCTGGCTGTCAGCTCTGTGGCGTCGAACAGATAATCCGTTGCGGTCGCCGCCGCCTCGTACTCATCTACAGTCACGGAATAGACACGTGCTCCGCGATTATTCTCCGAATCATATGGGCTTACAACTGAATAGGTGCCAGCCGCAAGATCTGTATAAGTCATGGTGACTTTACTGGTGCCTGTCACCTTTTCAATGCCTTCACTATTTGCAACTACCTCGCCATTATCATCCACCAATGCAACTGCAGATGTATTGGAACTGCCGGTGCTGCTCATCTCCAGCGTCACATCCGCTGTCCCGCTTACCGTGAATTCGATCGCGCCGCCGGACGCTTTGGCAACCTCCACGCTCGTCACCAGCCCAGTGCTGCTGCTGACACGCTTCGTCACCGTCCCCGTAATCGTGAAATAATCGTTGATCACGGTTCCCTCTTCCATCTCTTCCTTGTCCGCGCTGGCTGTCAACTCCGTCACATCAAACACATAAGTCGTACTGCCGCTGCCAGAGGCATCCGTATCCCCGTCTTCCGACACCGCTGCCACTGTATCCTCAGAATCATCCGTCGACAGAAGGGATACTGTGCTCACAGTCTCCGTGTCCTCAGACGACTCTTCCTCTGTATTCTCAGCCTCACTTCTCGAAGCTTCCTCCGCCGCTGATGCAGCCTCCTCAGATTCACCGGTTTCTTCAGAAACAGAATCCTCCTGACCCGCTTCCTGAATCTCCTCTGTGGAAGTCTCCCCGGTTTCCGCAGCGGTCTCATCTGTCTCCGTTATCTCATCCTCCGCAGTCTCATTCTCCGTCTGCGCACCCTCCTGCGCAATCCCGGAGGCTTCTTCCTCCACCTGCTGCAGAATCTCCTCTATCTGTGAGCTGACGGAGGAATCATCCAATTCCTGCGCAGATACAGATGTAAACGACATACTGCCTAACAGCAGCATCGCAGCCAATACTGCTGCGAGCCGACGTTTCCATGCTCTTCCATGAAACATTTTTTACCCTCTCCTTTTCTCCACCCTCAGGCGTCATTTTTCTGATTATCTCAGTTTAGCACTGTCGCTCGCACAATTCAAAACCTTTTGGAACGAACGTCCGATTTTTCCCATTTCACCGAAAACACATTTTCATCTTTGGTGCATTTTACCATTTGATTTTTGCACTTTTTTCAAAAATATTATCCAGATTTTGGTTAAAAAATCCCGGCAGCTTATGAATAGCCCGCCGGGTCTTATTTCATTTACCGGATAATCCCGCTTCTGATTTTGGTTTCCAGAATCCGCAGAACACTTTCCTCAAGCCGCGCCTCGCTAATCTCTCCGCTTTGCACCGCCTCATACACACCTTCGACAGCTTCCTGAAGGTTCTCTGGCATCAGAATCATATCCACGCCCGCCTGAATGGCCATCACCGCGGCTTCTGCGGAGGAATAGCGGTCCGTGATGGCTTCCATCTGCATGGAATCCGTAATAATCAGGCCATCAAAGCCAAGGTCGTCTCTCAGAATGCTGATCATGATATCCGAAAGTGTTGCCGGCAAATCAGACCCCGTCACCTGCGGCACAGAAATATGCCCCACCATGACAAAATCCGCCCCTGCACTGATTCCGCCTGCAAACGGCACAAGCTCTGTCTCCCAAAGCTCCGCAAGCGTTTTCGTAAGCTCCGTATAACCCTCATGACTGTCCGTGGAGGTATCCCCATGTCCCGGAAAATGCTTTAAAGTACACAAAATACCGCCGTCATGGAAGCCCTGCACCGCAGCTGCCACCATTTCAGAAACCACAGTTGCGTCAGAGCCAAACGACCTGTCCCCGATTACCGGATTGTCCGGGTTGGAATCCACGTCCGCCACGGGAGCGAAATCCAGATTAAATCCCAGTTCGCTGATCTCACTGCCGATGGTATATCCCACCTCATAGGCGTTCTGTGTGTTGCCGGTATCTCCAATCGTCTTCATATCAGGAAAAGAAGTCGTCCCCATGGCACTGTTATTACCGATTCTGGCCACTGTCCCGCCTTCCTCGTCCACAGCGATAAACAGACCGATTTTCGAATAGGACTGGCTGTTCGAAATCATGGTGCTGCACTGATCCCTGGTCAGAATATTGGCTGCGAAATATACGATTCCGCCCACCGGATAGTCTGAAAGCGCCTGCTTCGTCGTCTCACCGGCCTGCGTCGCCACGCTCACGCCCGTCAGCTGCTCCGGCGTCACGATAAAAAGCTGACAGACCTGCTCCCACAGAGTCATATCAGATAAAATCTCAAGTGCCTGTTCTTCCACCGAATCCGCAGTCTGTCCTCCTGTGGTCTGTCCATTTTCGTCCTGCCCGTCTGCGGCTGTGGAATCTCCGACACCGCCCGCAGCTGCACCGTCAGACTGTTCTTTTTCCTCAGCTTCATCCGTATCGGCCGCACCCGGTTCGGCTGCTTCAGTACTTCCTGTACCGCCTGTCGTCCCGGTATCCGCCGTCGGTGTTCCCTGAGAAGAAGCCTCTCCCGTTCCATTGCCCGTACCGGATTGACCGCCCGTATCCTCGTGATTCTCCGTAATCTCTACCATGTCGATCTGTCCGGTCGAATCATCTCCACTGCTTCGGCTCAGGATAAAAAGCTCCACACCCAGAATAATCATCAGGGCAACCACTATGAGTCCGGCGATCGTACTGCCCTGATTCTTTATTCTTTTCTTTGACCCTTTCTTTTTTCTTCTGTTTCCCATCGTCACTGCTCCTGAAAGCTGTAATCTGAGATATCTGTTCTTTTTTGCCTGCCGCCACGAAGGCTTTTACTCCAGAAAGCGCACAAATACCATATTGCTGACATCAATGCCTCTGGGCGTCAGATATAATCTGTCGCCGTCCGCAGACCGCTCCATGAGCCCGTCCGCGATACTTGACTCTATTGCCTCTTTAAACTGTCCTTCTGCGTCCCCGCCAAACTGAGCGCGAAAAGCACTCTGTGACACACCACGCATACAGCGCAGGCCAAGGAAATAAAACTCCTCCATCTCTTCCCGCGGGGTGAGCGGCTGCCGTTCTTCGTAAATTTCTTTGTATGGCTCTTTACGGCATTCCGTGCACTTCTCATTTTTGGTTTCGTTCCTTTCTTCGCCTCCGCTGCTTCTTTGATGCCGCTGTCCAATGTCCATGACGGACTGTTCTTTTTGAACATCCGTGATATGCTCATCCCGGCTTAAGCTACCAGTGCTTTCAGCCAGCGTAAGTCCGTTCTCCTCTTTCCGGTCTGCTTCGCCCATACCCCAGGTCAGATATTTCGACAGATCTGACTGATTTCTGTACCTCGTATGATCATATAATGACGCCGCTCCCAGGCCCAGCCCCAGATACGCGCCGCGCTCCCAGTACACCAGGTTATGGCGGCATTCCTTCCCGGGCAGGGCATAGTTGGAGATCTCATAACGCTCATACCCATACTCGTGCAAAATCTCCCCGGTACGCTGATACATCAGCCGGTCCAGGTCCTCATCCGGCAGGTTCAGTTCCATCTCATAAAAAGGCGTCCCCTCCTCCACGATCAGGCTGTAAGCCGAAATATGTTCCGGCTTTAAGGCCAGAACCCTGGTCAGTGTATCCTCATACTGCGCCAAGGTCTGCCCCGGAAGGGCGCTCATCAGATCCACATTGATATTCTCAAAGCCCGCCTCCCTTGCCCATGCAAAGGTCTGCAGAAACTGCTCATATGTATGAATACGACCCAGCGTCTTTAACAGACCGTCATCCGCAGACTGTAAACCAATGGACAGGCGGTTAAATCCCGCCTCCCTGTATAACCGCAGCGCCTGTAACGATGCGGTGCCCGGATTGCATTCCAGGGAAATCTCCGCGTCCGGATCTACATTGAAATAATGGAATATCGTCTCCAGCACCTGACATAAGCCCTCCGCATCCACCGCAGTGGGCGTACCGCCGCCAAAAAAAACAGTGCTGACCCGATACTCCGGAAATGCTGCAGCCTTATCCCCAATCTCCTGACAGAGCCTGTGCAAATACTGCTCCTGAATCGCCAAGGACGCGGGAGCAGACAGAAAATCACAGTATAAACATTTTCTGACGCAGAAGGGGATATGGACGTAAATGCTTAAATCCCTGCTCACAGGCATTCCTCCTCGCTCAGACGGCGCAGCGGCAGACGTGAAAGCCTGTCCGCTGGATTCATACGCTCCGTCCTACTCATCCAGCTTCAGCACGCTCATGAAGGCCTTCTGCGGAATCTCCACGTTGCCGATCTGGCGCATCCGCTTTTTGCCCTCCTTCTGCTTCTCTAAAAGCTTTTTCTTGCGGGAAATATCGCCGCCGTAGCACTTGGCCAGGACGTCCTTGCGCATGGCCTTCACGGTTTCCCGCGCGATAATCTTGCCGCCCACGGCCGCCTGAATCGGAATCTCGAACAGGTGGCGCGGAATCTCGTCCTTTAACTTCTCGCACATTTTGCGGCCCCGCTCATAAGCGCTGTCCGCGTGTACAATAAAGGAAAGCGCGTCCACCTCCTCGCGGTTGACCAGGATGTCCAGCTTCACCAGTGAGGATGTCTCATAGCCCTTGAGCTCATAGTCAAAGCTCGCATAGCCGCGGGAACGGCTTTTTAAGGCGTCAAAGAAGTCGTAGATGATTTCATTCAAGGGCAGCTCATATTTCAGTAAAACACGGGTGGTCTCAATGTACTCCGTGCTGATATATCGACCTCTCCGCTCCTGGCACAGCTGCATGATCGGCCCAATGTAATCCGTGGTAACCATAATCTCCGCGCTGACGATCGGCTCCTCCATGTGCTCGATCTGCGAGGGATCCGGCAGGTTGGAGGGATTGGTCAGCTCGATGACGGTGCCGTCTGTCTTATAAACCTTGTAAACCACGCCGGGCGCGGTCGTCACAAGGTCCAGATTGTACTCGCGCTCCAGACGCTCCTGGATGATTTCCAGATGCAGCAGTCCCAGAAAGCCGCAGCGGAAGCCAAAGCCGAGAGCAATGGAGGTCTCGGGTTCATAATTTAAGCTGGCGTCATTTAACTGCAGCTTCTCCAGCGCATCCCGCAGGTCCGGATATTTCGCCCCGTCAGCCGGATACATACCGCAGTAAACCATGGACTGCACCTTTTTATAACCGGCAAGCGGCTCGGCGCAGGGATTGTCATCGTCTGTAATGGTATCGCCCACCGCGGTATCGCGGACATTTTTAATCGAGGCAGTGATGTAGCCTACCATGCCGGCAGACAGCTCCTCGCAGGGGATAAAGCGGCCCGCGCCGAAATATCCCACCTCCACGACCTCCTCTACCGCACCGGTAGCCATCATGCGGATGCGCGTGCCCTTGCGGACTGAGCCATCCATCAGGCGCACAAAAGCAATGACGCCCTTATAGGAATCGTATAAAGAGTCAAAAATCAGAGCCTTTAAGGGCGCGTTTTCGTCGCCCGACGGAGCCGGAATCTTTGTCACTACCTGCTCCAAAACCTCGTCAATATTGATGCCGTTTTTGGCGCTGATTAAGGGCGCGTCCATCGCCTCTAAGCCGATAACGTCCTCAATCTCAGCCTTCACCCGCTCCGGGTCAGCGCTCGGCAGGTCGATTTTATTGATCACGGGAAAGACCTCCAGGTCGTGATCCAGCGCCAGATAGACATTTGCCAGCGTCTGGGCCTCAATTCCCTGCGCCGCGTCCACCACTAAAATCGCACCGTCGCAGGCCGCCAACGACCGGCTGACCTCGTAATTAAAATCCACATGGCCGGGGGTATCGATCAGGTTGAAAATATACTCCTGCCCGTCCTTCGCCTTATAAATCGTGCGCACCGCCTGAGCCTTGATGGTAATACCCCGCTCGCGCTCTAAATCCATATTATCCAGCACCTGCGCCTGCATCTCGCGCTGCGTTAAAAGACCGGTCATCTCAATAATGCGGTCCGCCAGCGTGGACTTGCCGTGGTCGATGTGGGCGATGATGCAGAAATTTCTGATTTTACTCTGATCGGTATGTGACATACTGCTCTCCGTATTCTTTTCATTTCTCGAAGCATAAATCTGCGGACCCTGCAGTGGAAAGTCCCCGCTTTCTTTTGTCTGTCAAAGGCCCTTTTCGCGTATTTTAACACATTTTCTCATCTCTGTCCACACAATACATGGCCCTGCCCCACACCACTGCGGCCTCAGATCCACGACCCTGTTCTATTTCTCAGGCATCGAAGTCTTATATTTTTCCGTCTATTGTCATCAGACAGTACACCGCCGTATATTCACATTCAATCCGCCTCTCCGCTCAGCACCTGATCCAGGACAAAGGCCAGTATCTCGCAGGTATTCATTGCCTCCTCCACTGTATTGGTCTGGGCGCCCAGCTCAATCAGCAGATATTTCGGCATCAGGTGCATGTTATAGCGCCAGGCCTTCAGATAAATACCCCGCGTGATACCCGGAAAATAGCTCTCCGCAATGACCTCGGCCTGAAAGGAAAACGCCAGATTGGCCGACAGATTTTCATTATAAAGATAATCGATCGGACCGGAGGCCGTGCGGCTGATGCCGTTAAAAAACATAAAGCGCGCGCAGTCCTTTCCCTCATAGGTATACACCAGCTTCGTCCCTTCCGCGACCGCGTCCCTGTGCAGATCGATAACCACCTCAATGCTGGGGTATTCCTCCAAAAGCGCCTCAATCGCCGGCAGCGCGTTGCTGTAAGCATCGTCCCGGCTCGGCAGATCATAGGTCCCCTCATGGTGCAGGACCGAGTACCCGTAGCTTTCCAGAAGCTGTGTCAGTCGCTCGCCCACACCCACAATCGTAGTGGAAGGATCACTGGCGTCCGAATCAGCATAGGTCTCCTGTGAATGACTGTGATAAATCAGAATCTGCGGTGCCTCATCCTCCTTGCTGATGGTACAGTCATAGGAGGTCAGGCTTTCCAGATTGATCAGCGAAGCCGTGGCCTGCGTGGAGGAATCCACCACATAAAATTCCTTAATCAGTGCCTCAAAGCTGTCAAAATCCGCAAGGTTAAAGGTCTGCTGTTTCACAGGTGAAAAATCCCTGCCCGCGTCCTGCGAAGTGAGTTCATCCAGAACGGTCAGATCCGGAACTATCTCCACCATGCCCTGCGTGGTATCGGAGTCCTGTCCGGAAACGGTCTCCTGCGCCAAACCGGCTGCCTCCTGGTCTGTGCCGCCATATATATTTTCCTGCAATAAATCCGCCTGTGCGTCCGGTTCCACCGAAAGAAGCAGGGAAGTGTCGATGTCCGCAGCGTCGGTGTCATTCGTCTTGCCAGCGCCCTCACCCGTGTTCACATAAGTACCATACACCGCTTCCCCGGAAGTCTCCGTAATCGTCCCCTCCCGGACAGCCTCCTCAAAGCTGTAGCTGATGAGCTGCGGCGACAATAGCCTTTCCAGCAGGCTCATGCGTGGAGTTTCCATATGTACCGCGTATTTCACAATAGAGGGCTGGCTTTGCTGAAGCACCCACGCGGCTATCGTTCTGAACCTCTGAGCCGGAAGCCGGAACATAAGGCCAAAAAACACCGCAAAGAAAGCAATCAGAATCGCCCCTTTCAGCAAACCGGCCCATATGTTCTGTTTCCGTCTGTATACGCGCTGCATATATGCCTCCGTGCCACTTATTTACCGTCATACGCAACCTTCTCTTTCTTATTGTATGTCCCAAAAGCCCGGATATGCCTCACTCCGTCAGCGCATTAATCGCCTCCGACAGCGTAAAGCTCAGCCGCTCCGTCATCTCATCGATCTCCTTCGTCGTCACATACATATTCCGGAATTTTTCAAGACGAAGGTCGGGGCTGCCGAAATTACCCCCACTCCGGACAGCGTCCCGCACAATGGTGGCCGCATCCACAACCATGGGAATCCCCACTGCAATCACCGGCACGCCGAGCGTTTCCTGATTGATGGCGTTTCTGTGGTTGCCAACGCCGCTGCCGGGCGCAATCCCCGTGTTGCTGATCTGAATCGTCTGATAAAGCCGGCTGACACTTCCGGCAGCCAGTGAATCCAGCACCAGCACAGCGTCCGGCTTTAATCTGTCCGTGATACTCGCCACCACCTCGGCCGTCTCGATTCCGGTCTTTGCCATAACGCCCGGCTCAATCGCGGACAGCACTGTGATTTCTCTCTCTCCCTCTTTTCCTGACAGTGCCAAAAGGTGACGGTTGACCGCCAGATGATCAATCGCTCTCGGCCCCAGCGCATCCGCTGTCACCGCGCGGTTGCCCAGACCGACCACCAACAGCTCCTCCCTGTCTTTGCGCGCTGGCAGAAGTGCCCTGATCTGGCGGCATAAAAGAGAGCTGATTTCCCTGTGATACGCCTTATCCTCCCTCGCCAGAGAGGGCGCTTCGATGGTGATATAGACACCCATCGGTTTTCCCATGCACTGCGCCGCTTCCTCACTTTCCACATATACCCTGGTAATCTCCGCGCCCGCCTGCCCCGCGTGCAGCGTCTCCACTCTAAGACCTTTGGGTACGGCATTCTCATTCTGCAGGCGCTCTCCCGCCTCCAGCGCCAGGTCCGTGCGGTTCTCTGTGCGCAGGTTTTCTTCTTTTTCAATCATAGTGTTTTCTCTTTCTGTTCCGGGGACTGTTTTCTGCCTCTATTTTGAACTTTTTTGAGACATTTATGCAAAAATCTATTGACAAAAGATAAGGGAAAAATTACAATAATCAAAGTGTGTTCGCCGCATTCCGTGTCTGATGCCGCGGATACGTTTGAAAGAATCGAAATGTATCTTATATATGGGAGGTGTACATCTTGGCAAATATCAAATCTGCAAAGAAGCGTATCTTAGTCAACAATCAGAAGTACGAGAGAAATAAAGCCATCAAGTCCCGCGTTAAGACGGAGACCAAGAAAGTCTATGCTGCTGTGGAGTCCGGCGATAAAGCTGCCGCTGCCGCTGCTTTGGCTGAAGCGACTTCCGTGATTGAGAAAGCTGCCAGCAAGGGTGTTTTTCATAAAAATACCGCTGCCCGCAAGGTATCTGCGATCGCGAAGGCTGTCAATACAATGGCTTAATATCAATATCCGTTCACTTAAAAGGCAGTACGTCCCAAACCCTCAGGACATATACTGTGTTTCTGTAAACGCATGACAATCATCTGATGATCATCGGGTCCGCCCAGAAGGCGGACCCTTTTTTTGTCCCCATTCACTTCCACTCATCCTGCAGCCTTCTGCGTATCCGGTACATGTTGTTGCTGACGCTCTTATTGCTCAGATGCATATCCTCCGCCAGCTCTGTTATGGTAGAGCCGCCCAGAAAATATGCCCGCGCCAGCTTCTCGGAATCCCTGCGGTACAGACTGTGAAGAAGATCCTCCATCACCACCATATCATAGGCCGGATCCTCCACCGCAATACTGTCCTCATACAGCTTCTCCGTCCGTGCATAAACGCGCCTGTAATACCTGCGGCTGATATGCTTCGCCGTCAGCAAAAGCCAGCCGCAGGGGTTGGGATGCTCCCGCAGCATATTCCACTGCTCCAGCGCTTCCGCATATGTCTCCTGCACCAGGTCCTCTACCTCGTGAGTGTCCGCCACCCGCGAATAAAGATACTGCCGCACCATCGTCTGGGTACGCTTATAGAAGCACTCAAAGTCCTCCTGCGGTAGGTCTTCCTCTGCCAGCTCTACACCCGTCCGGCCTTCTGCAGCCAGGCTTTCTGCCGTCAGCTCTTCTGCTGCCAGTTCTTTTCCCGCCGGATCTTTCTCCATCAGTCAGGAAAATATCTCTTCTTGAAAAATTCATCCAGCGATATCTGCAGACCGCAGCAAATATGCCAGATCGTGACGATGCCCGGATTCAGACTTCTGCCATAAAGGATACTCTTGAGTGTGGACGGGTGGACACCGGAGAGCTTGGCCAGCTCCGTGACGGTGATTCTTCTCGCTCTGCAGAGCTGTAAAATTCTGCGGTTGAGCTGTTCGACAAGCCGCTTGTCGTCGGCACTGGACCGACCGGTTTTGCAGCTTTTCTTTGGTAAGAGATTATCTTCTGTAGAAGCTTGCAGATTGTCCATATAATCTCCTTCCCCGGAAGCATCCCTGTCGTCAGAATACTCCCGTATGGGACATTATACACCATAATCCGCAAAAATGTGGACGATACGTCGTCACTTTAGGTTTCCAAAACTTTTTTCAGAAATTCTTGCCTGTTAATAGAAGGAACCGGACTTTACAGCCCGGTTTCCTCATTTTGCTTTCATAAATGTCACCGTAATCTCGGTTCCCACGCCCTCCTCACTCTCCAGATCCAGCGTCGCGCCGTGCAGGGATACAATATGTTTGACAATCGCTAACCCCAGGCCGGTGCCGCCTGTATCGCGTGAGCGGCTCTTGTCCACCCGGTAGAAGCGTTCAAATATTCTGGTCTGGTGCTCCTTCGGGATACCGATCCCGGTGTCCTTCACGCGCAGTACCACCGTGTCCACGCGGTTTAGAACCGACACCTCCACAGAACCGTTCTCCCGGTTATAGCGGATCGCGTTGTCGCATAGATTGTAAATCAGCTCCTCCAGCATCTCCCTGTTGCCAGGCACCAGAGCGCTCTCCCCGCTTAAGCGGATGCCGACTTTGTGTTTCTGCGCGCTGATGTCCAGCATTTCCACACAGGAACGTGCCACATCATACAGATCCACATGCTCCAGCTCCATCCCCGGGGAGGTGGAATCCAGCTTGGACAGCTCCAGAATATCGTTGATCAGCGTCAGAAGCCTTCCGGCGTTCTCCCGGATTTCCCTGGCAAAATGCCTGGCGTCCTTGTCCTGTGCCATCCCGGAGCTGATCAGCTCCGCGTAGCCGGAAATGACAGTCAGCGGCGTTTTCAGTTCGTGCGAAACATTGGCCGTAAACTCCTGGCGCATCTGGGCGGATTCCAAGAGGTCCATATGCTGCTTCTGGATGGTTTCCAAAAAAGGCTGCAGCTCCTCATACGCAGGCACCGTCTGCGGCTTGTCCAGATTGTCCGCAAGCGTCTGCATCGGCTGCAGGATACTTCTGGTCAGCACGGAGGCCAGCAACAGACAGATTACCCAGCAGAGAATTCCTACGACAAGGACAATCGGCAGCACATGCAGGTATAAGCCTAAAACACTGCTGCCGTCCCGGCCCACGCGGATAACCGTATTTTCGTCCAGTTTCACTGCCACATAGTAGGTCGAGCGGTTGAGTGTGTCCGAAAGCCGCACCGCCTGCCCCTCGCCGGTCTCCCAGGCGGAGATAATCTCCTCGCGGTTGCTGTGATTTTCCATCGAATCGGCGTCCGCCTCATTATCATAGAGAACGTTGCCGTCTGCGTCAATCACCGTCAAGCGGAAATATTCCCCGGAGCTGTCGTAAAGCGCCCAGTCCATGTGCGCGTTTAACTCCGACTGCGCAATCAGCTGCGCATATCCCCGGATATCTCCATACATCTGTTCTTTGAATATCCGATAAAAAAGAAAGCTGGACGAGAGCATGGTCAGCAGAATTGCCAGGGTCACGACCAGCATAAAATGACTGTAAATCTTTTTTTTCATGAAAAGCTACGCTTCCTCATCCATGATGTATCCGACATTTCTGACGGTCTTGATCATGCTGCCCGCTTCCTTTAACTTCTGGCGCAGGGTCTTGATGTGCATGTCAAGCGTGCGGCTCTCGCCCTCAAAGTCCGTCTCCCAGACCTTATTTAAAATCTTTTCCCGCGTGGTGACGGTACCGGCGTTGGTCATCAGAAGCTGCAGAAGCTCAAATTCCTTGTACGTCAGCTCTACCAGCTGATTCTGAACGTGAACCTCATGCTTTTCCTTGTCCAGCACCACCGGCCCTAAGACAAGCTGCGACTTCTCCTCATTCTCCCCGGGCAGACGCCGTAAGAGCGCCTTCACCCGTGAAATCATCTCCATGACGCCAAAGGGCTTGCAGATATAATCGTCCGCGCCGAAATCCAGCCCCTTGACGCGATCAAGCTCCGTCGTTTTGGCCGTCACCATAATCACCGGAATCTCCTTCGTCAGCGTCCGTGTACGCAGCTCCTTTAAAATATCCAGGCCACTTTCATCCGGCAGCATGATGTCCAGCATAATTAAAGCCGGAAGCTTGCGGTTCATGGCGTCATGAAATTCCTTCGCCGTGGGAAAGGTTTCCACCTGATAGCCTACATTCTGTAACGCAAAGCTCTCTATTTCTGCAATATTGGTGTCGTCCTCCACTACATAAATCAAAGCCATATATTCTCTCCTGTTCTTTTATGATAATCTTACCTCAGGCAACACATATTTCCCGGCGTAAAAGCGTTTCCTCGTCTGGAACTCCTCGTCCACCTCACGCTTGCGCTCCTCGTCCTCACTGTGAATATTGAAATTCTCTTCCTTCATCTGGATGAGGTAGAGGGCAATGTTCGCACAGTGGTTAGCAACGCGCTCATAATTATTTGTGATCTCCGCAAGCACCAGTCCCAGCTCGATCGTACACTCCCCGCGGTGCAGGCGCTTTAAGTGCCTGTCGTTCATCTCGCTGCCCATCTGGCGGATAACCTCCTCCAAGGGTGCGATTGCTGCAGCATCCGACACAGACTCATTGGAAAATACCCGCAATGTCTGGTCCATGATGTCCTGAACGGCATGGGTATAAACCCGCAGCTCCTCGATGGCCTGCCTGGAGAAATCCGTATTCTTTTCAAATAAAAGCTGCGCGGATTTTCCCACGTTCATGGCATGCTCCGCAATGCGCTCAAAGTCATAGATGCAGTGCTGCAGAACCGTAATCCGGTGACCCTCCTCACGGGACGTCGTGCGGGCAGCCAACTGGTAGAGATACCGGCCGATCTCATCCTCATAGGTGTATACATCCCGACCCATCTGTGCAATACCAGTTTCCGTATCCTCATCATACACTCTTAGCTGTTCCATTGCAAGCGTCATAGTGTCGCAGGTTGTGATTGCCATCTGCAGGGATACCGATTTGGCGCGGACCAGAGCATATCCCGGCATATCCAGGAAACGGCGGTCCAGCGCGCGCACATTTTTTTCCAGCTCCGTCAGATTCTCGTCCGGCGCTTCCTTTTCGTCCGGAATGGTCAGGCAGGCGAGCTTTCCTAACAGGTCCGCGAACGGCAGCAGCACAACAGTCGCCGCAATATTAAAGGCGGAATGGATCACAGCGATATTCGCCGCCCCCACGATATCGTTAAGGAACTCGAAATCCATAAAAAAATTCACCGCATAAAAAACCGTCATGAACACAGCCGTTCCGATCAGGTTGAAATAAAAGTGCACCAGGGCAGCCCGCTTCGCGTTTCTGCTCGCGCCCACCGCAGACAACAGGGCCGTCACACAGGTACCGATATTCTGTCCCATAATAATCGGCAGCGCCGTCCCATAGGTGATGGAACCGGTCGCGCACAGCGCCTGTAAAATACCGACAGAAGCAGAGGACGATTGTATGATGGCAGTCAGGACCGCACCCGCGACCATGCCCAGTATCGGATTGCGGAACATCGTCAGAATGCCGGTAAATTCCGGTACATCCGCCAAAGGCTCCACCGCCGAGGACATGGTACTCATGCCCATCATTAAGATCGCGAAGCCTACCAGGATTGTCGCCACGTCCTTTTTCTTTTCATTTTTGGAGAACATAATGATAAAGACGCCGATGATGGCCAGGATGGGTGAAAAATTCACAGGTTTCAGCAGCTGAATCCAGAGACTGGATCCGTCAATCGAAGATAAAGATAAGAGCCACGCCGTCATGGTCGTACCGATGTTGGCACCCATGATGATGTTGATGGCCTGGCTTAATTTCATGATGCCGGAATTGACAAAGCCGACCACCATGACCGTGGTGGCGGAGGAGGACTGGATTAAGGCGGTGACGCCGGCACCCACCAGAACGCCCTTGATACGGCTGCTGGTCAGCTTCTCAAGAATGCTCTCCAGCCGGCCACCGCCGACCTTGGCAAGTCCCTCGCCCAGCATATGCATTCCATAGAGGAAGAGTGCCAGGCCGCCCACCATGCTCAATACATTCAGAAAACTCATAAAACTTCCTTTCCCGCGGGAAAAATAAACCTTTCTGCTTCCATTGCATGCCACAAAACGAAATGCAGCTGTTTACAGCATACCCAAAAAAGAAAGAGATGCCCGGAAATCATCCGAATATTTCCGAACTTCCCTCTCTCATATTCTAAACGAAACCGGCTTATTTTCCAATCAGCCGTATGTAAAATCTGGGTAAATTCTGCGAAAGCGTTGTCAATAGACAGTCAGATGGGCAAGTATGCTTGCCCAGATGGCTGGATATTAGACAACCAAGACGATATGAGCAAGTAGCATGAATAATGCGGATTGCGAACGGCCCAGACCGCCTTCTCTTGACGCTTTGCGTCAATTCACCTTGTGTCGGCGGCGATTGCGAGAGCACCGCGTGCGAAGCAATCGGCTTTCACATACATGGCTACATCAACCGGTGTTCTCCGATCGTTCCCGTCTCCTGGAAGTTCTCCCACTCACAGATATTTACCGCGTGATCGCCCACCTTCTCCAACCACTTCGCGATCAGCAGCGTGTCCACACAGCCGTCCGGGTTTGCGGTCCCTGCGTGAATCTTCGCAATAATATTATTTTTAATTGCGTTAAAGCAACTGTCGATTTCGTCATCGTAGGCGATGGTCTGATTCGCCAGGTCTTCATTGCGCTCCACAAAGGAATTGACCGCGCTCTTGTGCATCATCATGACCTTCGTAATCATATCATCGATGTCTTTCGCGCACTCCTCCAGATCCGAATCGCTCATCCGTTGAAAAATTTCCGCGATATCGGCGGCGTGATGGCCGCTGCGCTCCATATCCGTAACCATCTTTAACGATGCGGATACCACTCTCATATCACGCGCTACCGGCGTCTGCTTGATTAAAAGGGTCAGGCAGCGGGATTCAATCGCGCGCTGCATATCATCAATAATATGGTCCTCCTCGCGGATCTGCTCCAACAGCTCATTGTCGCGCCGGCGCAGTCCTTTCAAAAGCTTCTGGTAGGCATGCTCGATCTGATCGGACATCTCTAACAGGGACTGTCTTAATTTGACCAGCTCTCTGTCAAATTTTACTCTTGTTGGCATATTTTCATTCTGTAACCGCTCGCTGCTGCCCCCACTTAAGCCGGAAAGACCCAGGCCGGTAACATCCTCCTTCCTTCTTTTCAGCCATCCTGCCTGATTCTCAGCCGAAACGTCCCGTGATATAATCTTCTGTCCGCTTGTCCTGCGGGCGCTTGAAAATATCCGTCGTGCTGCCGAACTCAATCATCTCGCCCAGCAGGAAAAACGCGGTATAATCCGAGACACGGGCGGCCTGCTGCATATTGTGGGTGACGACTATCACCGTGTATTTCTGCTTGAGGCTCTCCATCAGGTCCTCGATTTTCAAAGTAGAGATCGGGTCTAAGGCGGAGGTAGGCTCATCCATTAAGAGGACCTCCGGCTCTACCGCCAGCGCTCTTGCGATGCACAGACGCTGCTGCTGCCCGCCGGAGAGGCCGAGGGCGCTCTTTTTCAAGCGGTCCTTCACCTCGTCAAAAATCGCGGCGCCCTTTAAGGACTCCTCCACGATTTCATCCAGCTTTGCCTTGTTTTTGATGCCGTGAATGCGCGGGCCGTAGGCAATATTATCGTAAATACTCATCGGGAAGGGATTGGGCTGCTGGAAAACCATGCCCACCTTTTTGCGTAGCCTCGTGGTATCCACCTCGGGCGCGTAAATATTCTCGCCGTCCAAAAGCACCTCGCCGGAAATTTTGCAGTTCGGCACCAGGTCGTTCATGCGGTTCAAGCATTTCAGATAGGTAGATTTGCCGCAGCCGGAGGGGCCGATGAAGGCGGTGATGCTGTTCTTTTCTATGTCCATATTCACGTCTTTTAAGGCGTGATTGTCTCCATAGTAGAGATTTAAATTTTTGATTTTAAATGAAGTTTCCATATATTATTTTCTCCTCGTCACGTCAAACTTCGCCGTCAGCGCTTTCGTCGCGAAATTGATCAGCAGCACAATGACGATCAGCACCAGCGCGATACCGAAGGCCGTATCATATTCCGCCTTGGACATGTAGAGATAAAGCGCAATAGTAAGGGTTCCGCCGGAGGACAAAAGCTTTCCGGGCAGATCCGTGACGCTCTTTAAGAGGCTGTTGTCGCTGCCGCCCGTGAATAAAAGCGCTGCGCTCTCTCCCACTATACGTCCAATGGCCAGAATGACGCCGGTCACAATACCAGGCATGGCGGAGGGAAGTAAAACTGTGCGGATCATATACCATTTCGTCGCACCCATGCCCAACGCACCGGTACGGTAGGATGCCGGAACCGTTTTGAGCGCCTCCTGCGTATTTCTGGTAATTAACGGCAGCACCATGATCGTCAGTGTCAGCGAACCGGTCAGGATGCAGTAACCCCAGATGGAGCCAAAAAGCATAAATCCAAACAGGCCGTAGATGATGGACGGTATACCAGACAACGTTTCAGTCGTAAATTCCACAATCTTTGTAAATCTGCCTTCCTTCGCGTATTCGTTTAAGTAAATCGCGCTGCCCACGCCAACCGGCGTTGCAATCAGCAGGGTAAGTGCTACCACCAGCAGGGTGTTGATGATATTTCCTGCGATGCCCACCGTACCCTTTAAGAAGCTCGGAGCCGTCGTCAGGAAGGTCCAGTTCACCACACCAATGCCGCGGTAAGCCACGTAGAGAATAATGCCCGCAATCAGCGCCACTGCAAATATTGCACAGAGGTAAATCAGTCCAAGTAAAATCATATCGGAAACGCGGGGCTTTTTGCCCAGAACCGAAACAGCCGGCGTGTTTTGTTTTTCCTGATCAGCCATTGTCCTCCTCCTTCTTTTTCAGGCCTTTTGTCAGCGCCACATTGATAATCATAATGAAGACAAAGAGCACCAGACCGATGGTGAACAGCACCTGTCTGTGCGTGCCGGAGGCGTAGCCCATCTCGGAGACGATTGCTGTCGTCAGGAACCGCACGGAGTTGAACGGCAGCGGGAAATTGACCGAGGAGCCGGAAACCAGCGTAATGGCCATGGCCTCGCCGATGGCTCTGCCCACGCCCAGGACAATCGCGGAAATGATGCCGGAATGCGCGGCCGGGATGGTGACTTTAAAAATCGTCTGCACCGGGCTGGCTCCCAGCGCCAGGGACGCGCTCCGCAGCTCCATGGGCACTGCTTTCAGAGAAGATGTGCTGACATTGATTACAGTCGGTAAAATCATGATGGCCAGAACAATTACCGCGGAAATCAGGTTCGCGCCGCCCGTATACTGGTGCGTGGTACTCCCCGCGAAGACAAAGCGCTCCAGCTTATACATCAGGGGTTTTAAAAGGTAAATACCCAGCAGGCCGTATACAACGGAAGGGATGCCCGCTAAAAGCTCCACCGCCGGCTGCACGACCTTCACCAGCTTTTTATTCGCCACCTCGGCGATGAAGACCGCTGTCAAAAGACCTACGGGTACGCCTAACAGAATTGCCAGGGATGTACCAACCAAAGAGGTCAGGATCACCAGCGCAATGCCATATTTCGGCTCCGCCGCCGTCGGCGCCCACTCCGTGGAGAAAAGAATTTCCTTGATTCCCACGGTAAAGAGGGCCGGAAGACCGTTTCTGACCATATAGATGCAGATTGCCGCAACGGCGACAATGGCCGCGGCCGCGCAGACTGTAAAGATAATCTGTGCCGCGACCTCGGCCATTGCTCTGTCTTTTCTGCTTCCGTTGATCGAACCGCTTCCTGTATTTGAAGTTTGCTTATTCATTGTTTTTGCAGGATGTTCGCTCATATTCAATCAATCCTTATGTAACATGTGCGGGCGTTGGATGCCCGCACATTGTCAGACTCATGCACTTTTATTTTCAGTCTACCGTAATCAGTCCAACCGATACCGCAACTGCTTTTCCTTCATCGCTGTATACGAAGTCGAACCACGCCTGAACTGCTTCGTTCTGCTCGGAAATCTCACCGTTGGTCGCCATCACGAACGGTCTGCACAGGAAGTACTCACCGGCCACAATGTTTGCCTCAGTCGCCTCGACGCCGTCCAGCTTCAGAGCTATAACCGTATCATTCAGGCTGTCTAACGAAGCATATCCGATTGCGCCCTCGGTAGCCGCTACAGTCGCGATTACCGCGCCGGTAGAGTCAAGCTCGGAAGCATACGCGCAGGCATCCTCAATGCCCAGCAGCTCCTCAAAAGCCCCTCTTGTACCACTGCCTGCCTCACGGCCGATCACTACGATAGGAGTATCGCTGCCGCCCAACTCGGACCAGTTGGTGATCTCACCGGTATAGATGGCAATCAGCTCCTCCTGGCTTAAGTCCTCCACAGTATTCGCCGGGTCAACCACAACCGCGATACCATCAATTGCCACGATATTCTCTACCGCGCCGCTCTCTATCTCAGCGTCCTTTAAGTTTCTGGAAGAGTTACCGATATCTACGGAACCCGCGATCACCTGCTCAATGCCTGCGCCGGAGCCAACGTACTCAGCCGTTACAGTGATATTGGGATTGATCTCCGCGTAGGTCTCAATCAGAGCGCTGACATATTTCTCCATGGATGTGGAACCGGACATGGACACCTTGCCGCTCACCAGTGTGGTTTCCTCTGTTGTTGCTTCCGCCTCAGTGGTCTCTTCTGTGGTCGACTCAGTCGTAGTATTCTCCTCCACCACTGCTTCCGAAGAACTGCTGGTGCTGCTACTGGAACTGGTACTCGAACCGCAGGCCGCCATGGACATGGCCATTGCCATTACAGTTGCAAACGCAATTACTTTTTTGAATCTCATTTTTCCTCCTTTGACCCCGCACACTCCTGCGGACTGACGAACCAGGTTCACACGCTTCTCGTATGATTTTTCATGCAGGCCGCTGAGGTCTTTTTAACTATGTATTCTTTTTCGTGTACATTTGCATTTTACTGCATGAACCGTTTTACAAACTATCCCGGGGAGGTAAAATGGAAATGCGGAAATGTAAAATCAGAGTAATAAAAACGCCTCCGGAAGTTTCCTCCCGGAGGCGTTTTTATTACATGATTTATTTGCCCTACTGTGTCACCTGATTGCCTGTATACAGCTGGTAATACTTGCCCTTCTGCGCAATCAGCTCGTCGTGGCTGCCGCGCTCGATGATGCGGCCCATCTCCAGTACCATGATACAGTCGGAGTTTTTGATCGTGGACAGCCTGTGCGCGATGACAAAGGTCGTCCTGCCGGCCATCAGACGGTCCATGCCTTCCTGCACCAGACGCTCGGTTCTGGTATCGATGGAGGAGGTCGCCTCGTCCAGGATCAGCGCCGGCGGATTGGCCACAGCCGCTCGCGCGATGGCTAAAAGCTGTCTCTGGCCCTGGGACAGATTGCTGCCGTCGCCTGTCAGCATGGTATTGTAGCCGTCAGGCAGTCGGTCGATGAAGAAATCCGCACGCGCCAGCTTCGCGGCCTCGATGCACTCCGCGTCAGTGGCGTCCAGCTTACCATAACGGATGTTATCCATAACGGTGCCGGTGAACAGGTGCGTATCCTGCAGCACCATGCCCAGGGAACGGCGCAGATCGCCCTTTTTGATCTTGTTGATGTTGATACCGTCGTAACGGATCTTGCCGTCCTGAATATCGTAGAAACGGTTGATCAGGTTGGTGATAGTGGTCTTGCCGGCGCCGGTAGAACCGACAAAGGCGATCTTCTGCCCCGGTTCGGCGTAAAGCACGATATCGTGCAGCACCATCTTATCGTCCGTATAACCGAAGTCCACATGATCCATCACCAGGTCGCCCTGTAAGAGCTGATAGGTGGTGGTGTCCGTGTCCTTATGATAATGCTTCCAAGCCCAGGTACCGGTATGCTCCTTCACCTCAATCACCTGACCCACATTATTGACGCGGGCATTGCACAGGCCTACATAACCATCGTCAACCTCCGGCTCGGCATCCAGCAGATTGAAAATACGCTCCGCGCCGGCCATGGCCATGATGATGGAGTTCATCTGCATGGACACCTGGTTGATCGGCTGCCCCAGACTCTTCACCAGCTGCAGGAAGGTCACCAGCGTTCCCAGCGTTACACCCGCGAAACCGCCGCCCACAATTACCAGCATGCCGCCGATAGTCGCGCAAAGCACATAGCTTAAATTGGACAGCTGCGCATTCACCGGTCCCAGCATATTGGAAAAGGCGTTTGCCTTGGTGGCGTTCACCCGCAGCTCCTCGTTCAGCTCATCAAATTTCTCGATAGCCTTGTCCTCATGGCAGAAGACCTTGACGACCTTCTGGCCGGTCATCATCTCCTCAATGTAGCCGTTTAAGACACCCAACGCCTTTTGCTGGCGCGTGAAATACATACCGCTTCGTTTGGTCAGAATCCGGACGGAAACCAGCATTACACATACCATCAGCAACGCAATGCATGTCAACGGCAGACTCAACACAATCATGCTCACTACAGTTCCCATGATCGTAACGCTGCTGTTTAAAATCTGCGGGAGTGCCTGGCTGATCAGCTGCCGCAGCGTATCAATATCGTTGGTGTACACAGACATGATATCGCCGTGCGCATGCGTGTCGAAGTATTTGATCGGCAGGCTTTCCATGTTATTGAACAGCTTGATACGCATATTTCTGAGCGTCCCCTGCGTCACGTAGATCATCAGGCGGTTATAGGTAAAGCTGCAGACCACGCCCAGCAGGTAGACAAGCGCCACGCTGATCAGGGCTGTTAACAGGCCGCTGAAATCCGGATTGTCCATTCCTAATAACGGTGTAATATAATCATCAATCAGGGAGCGGATAAACAAAGTTCCCCGAAGGCTTGCCAGCGCGGATCCCAGAATACAGACCACCACGACAATCAGATGGACCTTGTATTCTTCCAGCAGCACCTTAAAAATTCTCGTCAGGAGTTCTCCCATGCTTTTTTCTGTCTTCGGTCTTGCTCCTATCTGTTGTCTAGGCATAATCAGTCACCTCCCACTTCATCGAAGTCGCCGCTTCCCTGGGTCTGGGACTCGTAGATGCTTCTGTATATCTCATTGTTCTCCATCAGCTCTTCATGTGTACCAAAGCCGTCCACCCGTCCGTCATCCAGGACGATAATTTTATCCGCGTCCTCGATACTGGACACTCTCTGGGAAATAATGAATTTGGTGGTATTGGGGATCTGCTCCCGGAAGGCTTTGCGGATTTTGGCATCCGTAGCGGTATCCACAGCACTGGTAGAATCATCGAGGATCAGAACCTTCGGTTTCTTTAAGAGAGCTCTGGCAATACACAGACGCTGACGCTGACCGCCTGACACGTTGGTGCCGCCCTGCTCGATATGGGTGTTATAACCGTCCGGCATTCTCTGGATAAACTCGTCCGCACAGGCCATTTTACAGGCTTCAACGCACTCCTCCTCAGTCGCGTTCTCGTTACCCCAGCGCAGATTCTCTAAAATAGTGCCGGAGAACAGCTGATTATTCTGGAGTACCACTGAAACCTCGTTTCTGAGAGTCTCCAGATCATAGTCCCTGACATTGTGTCCGCCCACCATCACCTTGCCCTGCGTCACGTCGTACAGACGGCTGATCAGGTTGACCAGGCTGGTCTTGCCGGTACCAGTGCCGCCCATGATACCGATGGTCTCCCCGGCTTTGACATGAATGTCAATATCGAAAAGCACATCCTTGCGGGCCGTCTTATGATAGGAAAAATAAACATGGCTGAAGTCAACGCTTCCGTCCGGCACTTCAAAGAACGGATGCGGGGGATTGACCAGATCCGGTTCCTCATTCAATACCTCCGCGATACGCCGCGCGCTCGCGATCGCCATGGAAAGCATGACAAAGACCATGGAGAGCATCATCAGGCTCGTCAGCACGCTCATGCAGTACTGCAGCAGACTGGACAGATTACCTGTCGTCATATTGCCGTTCACAATCATGTGTGCGGATATCCAGGATAGTACCAGCATAACCGAATATATGGTCAGCATCATTGCCGGGTTATTGTAAGCGATGATCTTCTCAGCCTTGACAAACATCTGATAAATATTCTCCGCAGCGGACTTGAATTTTTTCTTTTCATAGTCCTCACGGACAAACGCCTTCACCACACGGATACCGGTCACATTCTCCTGCACGCTGGCATTTAAGTCATCGTACCTGTCAAAGGTCTGGTCAAAATATTTCATGGCCGTCATAGAAAGCACCACCAGAAGCGTTCCCAGAAGGATTGCCGCCACTAAAAATGCGCTGGCCACCGCCGGATTGATCATAAAGGAAAGCACCATCGCACAGATCAGGGTGATCGGGGCGCGCAGGCACATCCGCAGCAGCATCTGGTACGCATTCTGAATGTTAGTCACATCCGTGGTCAGCCTGGTCACCAGACCGGCAGTGGAAAATTTGTCAATATTGGAAAAAGAATAGGTCTGGATTTTGCGGTACATGCCATCCCTCAAATTGGTTCCGAAGCCCATGGCCGCCTGCGCGCCGAAGTGCGCGGACCCCATGCCGCAGCCCAGACTGCCCGCAGCCATCAGAATCATCAGGCCGCCATAGAGGAAAATCTTCGTCAGATTTCCCGCCTCAATGCCCTGATCAATGATCGCCGCGGTCACCAGGGGAAGCGCCGTTTCCAGAGCCACTTCACCGATGGTACATAGAGCAGTGATAAGCGAAACTGTTTTATACTGCCCTATGTACTTTACAAGTGTTTTAAGCATATGTATTCCTCCCTGTAAAGTTATTCCCATGAGCAACAGACCGGACAGCCGTCCCGCATGGAAATTTTATTTTCTGGTGTTTATTCTATGCTATCTTTGTGATGAAATCAATAGAGGCTTTATGAATTTTTTATAAAGTCAATCGCTTGCGATTAAATTGGAATACATTTGCAAAAGGGTCATGGATAAATATAAACTGCTTCGCTCATGCTGCGCGGGACATTCCGATGAGCCCATGGGCGTGACAATCGTGTTCGGGTGAGGCCTCCACGATTGTCAATTGCCCAGCATGCAACGGAACTGCCGGTGGCAGTTTCGTTGTAGGTCTCATCTCCATCGCGTAAAAATCGTTCAGCAGTTTATATTTATCCACTCTGTTATGCAAAGTCCTTCAAATATAATCGTAAAGCTGATTGATACAATTAAAAATATTCACTGAATGTAAAAGACAGATTCAAAACATGATTGTCCTGAACCTGTCTTTAAATTACATATGAATTTCACATATAAACTTCTGGTTATTTCTGCTTCACACTCGAACAACCGCCACAGCTTGCGCAGCCGTGGCTGCACCCGGCGCAGCCCTTGCCGGATTTTTTATCCTTCCAGATGCTGCGGACTGCCAGCGCTACGATGACAAGGAGTATGAGTCCGACAATGTCATTTCCCATTATGCTTTCGCCGTTCCTTTCACAACCGCCTTTTTGCCTTCATGATCGGGCATGGGGCGGAACAACAGATACACAAAGCCGACAATCAGTGCGATAGCGACGACGGTAAAGATGCCGAATCCGCACTCGCCCGTGAACAGGCCCATAATTCTGTAAACAACCAGAGAGACGCAGTAGGCCAGGCCGCACTGATATCCGATGGCAATCCAGAACCACTTCATATTATTCATCTCCCGTTTGATGGCGCCCATGGCCGCAAAGCAGGGTGCGCACAGAAGATTAAATAACAGGAAGGAATAACCAACCGCTGTGGTGGAACCGTTGGAAGCAAAGGCCGCCGCCATGTTCTCCCAGACGCTGCCTTCGCCGTTCGCGTAAAGGATGCCCAGGGTACCGACGATATTTTCCTTCGCCACCAGGCCGGTGATGGAAGCCACAGCCGCCTGCCAGTTGCCCCAGCCCTGCGGAATAAAGATCCAGGCGATGGCGTTGCCGATCGCAGCCAGGATGCTGTAGTCGATCTCATCCTCCGCCAGCATCCTGAAGCCATCCTCCGCGAAGCCAAAGTAAGTAGTGAACCAGACCACGATGGTGGACAGGGTGATGATGGTGCCGGCCTTCTTGATGAAGGACCAGCCGCGCTCCCAGGTGCTTCTTAAGATTGCGCCGAGTGTAGGCAGGTGGTAGGCCGGCAGCTCCATAACAAACGGAGCCGGATCACCGGCGAAGAGCCTGGTTTTCTTTAAAATAACTCCGGAGCAGATCACTGCCGCCACTCCCATGAAATAAGCGCCGGTTGCGATAAAGGGATTGCCGCCTAAAAGGGCACCCACAATCATCGCGATGAACGGCACCTTCGCGCCGCAGGGGATGAAGGTGGTGGTCATGATGGTCATCTTGCGGTCTTTATCACTCTCGATGGTACGGCTGGCCATGATACCCGGCACGCCGCAGCCCATGCTCACGAGCATCGGGATGAAGGACTTGCCGGAGAGGCCGAACCTGCGGAAAATCCGGTCCAGGATGAAGGCGATACGGGCCATATAGCCGCAGTATTCCAGAATGGCAAGTAAGAAGAACAGCACCAGCATCTGCGGTACAAAGCCTAACACCGCGCCAAGGCCGGCGACAATGCCGTCAAGAATCAGGCCGCGCAGCCATGCCGCGTCGCAGTGCAATACATCCAACAGACTCTCAATCGCTGCCGGAATACTGGGCACGAAAATGCCATAATCCGCCGGATCCGGGGCTTCATAACCGTAAGCCTCCAGCACTGCTGCTGCTTCGACCAGGTCGTCATAGGAAGCTTCCTCTTCAAGCACTTCCAGTGTTTCCTCGTCCTCTACCTCATAAACAATCTCGGTTCCTTCGCTGTACAGAGCGGTCAATTCCATAACCGCTGCTGCCGCTAAGTCCGGATCATACTCATCCGCTTCTTCGTCGATTGCTTCCAGAATCTCGTCAACGCCCGCGTCTTCGGCAAAGCCGGTCACGATTTCTGCCGCGCCGCCGTACTCCTCCGCGACCTCCTCATAGTCCGCCGTGCCGATACCAAAGAGATGGAAGCCGTCACCGAAGAGATTATCATTCGTCCAGTCGGTCGCCGCCGCACCGATGGTGCTCATGGCAATGTAGTAAACCAGGAACATTACCACCGCGAAGATCGGCAGTGCCAGAATCCGGTTCGTTACCACGCGGTCAATCTTATCAGAAATCGTCAGCTTTTCTTTATTAGACGCCCTTTTCGCACATTTGTCAATAATAGATGAAATATAAGTGTAGCGCTCGCCGGTGATCACGCTCTCCGCGTCATCATCAAAGGCGTCCTCCACCGCTTTGATTTCTGCGGAGACATCCGGCACCTTCGTCATCTGCGCCGCAATCTTTTCATCCCCTTCTAAAAGCTTTAAGGCAAAGAAGCGCTTCTGTCCCTGCGTGACATCACTTCCCAGCTTCGCCTCGATGGAGCTTAACGCGTCCTCGACCTTTTTATCAAAGGTATGTACCACCTTCTGCGGTACGCCGGCCTTTGCCGCCTCCACCGCCAATTCGGCTGCCTCGGTCACGCCGGTACCCTTCAACGCGGAGATTTCCACCGCTTTGCAGCCCATCTGCTGTGCCAGCTTATCCACATAAATCTGATCGTCGGATTTCTCCACCAGATCCATCATGTTGACTGCCATCACCACCGGAATGCCCAGCTCTAAAAGCTGCGTAGTCAGATAAAGGTTACGCTCCAGGTTCGTGCCGTCGATAATATTTAAAATCGCGTCCGGACGCTCGCCGATCAGATAATTTCTGGCCACCACTTCCTCCAGCGTATAAGGAGAAAGAGAATAAATACCGGGAAGGTCCATAATGGTCACATCAGAATGTCCCTTCAGTTTGCCTTCCTTTTTTTCTACGGTTACGCCGGGCCAGTTTCCCACGTACTGGTTGGAACCGGTCAGTGCGTTGAACAATGTCGTTTTCCCGCTGTTCGGGTTTCCGGCAAGTGCAATTTTGATTGCCATGATTTCCTCCTCTGAGTTATATTAACCTAACCCACTCTTTTAAAAATAAGCTGCTCTCCGCAGCCTGCAAAGGCATTTCTTCGCCGCTCAACTGTTCAGTATTTCACTTTGTCAATAAGAATTTCAACACTCATTTTCAATTCTCAGATCCAGCTTCTGCAGCATCCCTCGTAAAATGCTCTACTCCACCTCGATCATCTGCGCATCTTCTTTTCTGAGTGACAGCTCGTAGCCGCGCACAGTAACCTCCACAGGATCGCCCAAAGGGGCAACCTTACGCACATAAACCTGCGCGCCCTTCGTGATGCCCATATCCATGATACGGCGTTTAATCGCTCCGGTGCCGTTTAATTTCACAACGGTTACGGTGCTTCCAACCGGTACCTCCTTCAATGTCTGCATGCTCTTCTCCTTCCTCTTTCAAACCGCCTCAAAGCCTTTGGATCGATCTTAAGGCCACCGGGCACAATCAGTCAGTCTGCTCACACCCTCATCGGGATCAGTAAATTCACGCCACGAGAATCTTACTCGCCAGCCCTCTGTCTAACGCGATCCGGGTGCCCTTGACCAGAAGAATCATGCCGCCCGCGTTCCCGCCGACCACTTTTACCTCGGCTCCCGGTGTAAAGCCCATGTCCTCTAAGTGTCTTACCACCTCATCCTTGCCATGGATACTGGCCACCGTGCGCTTCTCTCCCACGCTCATCAATGCCAAAGCCATCATGTTTCCTCCTTTGTCAGTTGTTAAGCAAAACTAACTTTATTTTCACCTTGATTATATGCAGAAAGTTAGTCAATGTCAACTAACTTTTTCACAAATTTACCACAATTTCCGTCTGATCTTTGTTGCTTTTTGCAAATCCTGCCATCAGACAGAAGATACCTCTTTGTAAAAGCCAAACCGTTCAAAGCTGTGTCCACCAG
>JAJPXG010000018.1:42167-53360 GCA_021205565.1 Lachnospiraceae bacterium
GTCCACCAGTCATCACTTTCTGAAAAAAGAAAATCCCTTCTTTTTCTCATATGGCTCCACGTTCACGTCCAGGACTCTGTAACCGTCCGCCTTCACGGCCGCTTTGATTCTGGCAATATCCGGCGTTTCCTCCATGATAATTTCCGCTTTTCCCTCTGTATGGGAGGAAGAAACCTTTGTCTTTTCCCCGCAGACCTTGCGAATCGCGTCGTTTACATGAGCTTCACACATGCCGCACTGCATACCGTCAATTTTTAAAGTGATCTTATTCATGAAATATACCCTTTCTGCGCTTCGCTGAGGAAGCACTTCCGCACTCGGAAAATCCATTCTGCATCCGGCAAATTCCTTCCGGGATTTATTGTATCTGCCTCCTTCAAGTTAGTTTCTGCATACTAACCATGTGAAATTATATCACTTTTCCGTTTTCTGTCAATCAGGTAATTCGTCCGTAAGGCATACACGCGGAGAACCGCAGGCTATCGCACCTGCGGTTCTCTGTATGAATAAGGAAATAAAAATATGAAGTCTGTCCGTTTTACGCTTCCTTCTCCTGTGTCAGGAGCATCATAATCTCATTGCTGCGGGAGATAAAGCGCGCCATCTCGTCGCCCTCTAACGGCGCGTGCTGGATCTTCGCCAGATCGTAGAGCTGCTCACAGATGGTCTTTGCGTTTTTGCTGTCCTCATTGGCCAGCACATATTTTACAAGCGGGTTGGCGGAGTTTAAAATCAGCGTTTCTTCCTCCTTGCCAAGATCTCCCATGCTCATACCATTCGCGGCGTACATCTTCATCATATCCTGCATCCGGCGGCTCTCTTCCGGCACTGTGATCATTGAAGCAACCTTGGAATTACGCAGCTTCTCCACCCTGACTGTCAGGTTTTCCTTCTTGATCGTCTTTTTCATCAGCTTGCTGATGATCTCAGTCTTGGCAGCCAGATCCTCCTCCGTCTTTTTGCTGGTCTTCGCTTTCAGGCTCTCAGTCAGATCCGCATCAATTCTTTTGAAATGAATGCCCTCATTTTTGCTCTCCAGCTGAGAGATGAAGGGCTGATCAATGTTCTGATCCAGAATCACCGCATCCATCTTCGCGCCCTGGAACATGCGGATGTACTGTGCCTGCTGGCGCTCATCGGTCACATAATAAATGGTCTTGTCCTTGCTTTCTTCCTCAGCGGCCTCGTCATCTTCAGCAGTCCCTTCCTCAGAAAGCACCTCATCGGAAGGTTCATCCCCGGGCGCCTCGGTCACGACCTCGGCCTCAACCGCGTTGCCGTTCTCATCCACAGCGGTTTCTGTCTTTTCAGCTTCCTCCTCGTCGACGTCGATCTGCTTGACATCGAGTAACGCCGGCAGCGTCATATAATGCCCGTCCAGGTTCTTGAACAGAATATAATCCGTCATCTTCTCGCAGAATTTATCGTCCTTCAGGCAGCCGTATTTGATAAAGGGGCTGATGTCGTCCCAGTATTTCTCATAGGACTCCTTGTCGGTCTTGCACATGCCGGCCAGCTTGTCCGCCACCTTCTTGCTGATGAAATCACTGATCTTTTTCACAAAGCCGTCGTTCTGCAGGGCGGACCTCGACACGTTCAACGGAAGATCCGGGCAGTCGATCACACCCTTTAAGAGCATCAGGAATTCCGGAATAACTTCCTTTATATTATCCGCCACAAAGACCTGATTATTATACAGCTTGATGGTGCCCTCAATGGAATCGTACTCGGTATTGATCTTCGGGAAATACAGAATACCCTTTAAATTGAATGGATAATCCATGTTCAGATGAATCCAGAACAGCGGTTCCTTGTAATCATGGAATACAGTGCGGTAAAACTCCAGATAGTCCTCTCTGGTGCAGTCGTTGGCGCTTCTCATCCACAGGGGATTGGTATCATTGATCTGCTCCGGACGTTTTTTGATCTTTAATTTCTCCTCGTCGCCCTCTTTCTCAGGCGCGATGGTTTCCACCACGACATCGGAATCCAGCTTCTCTGAGGGCTTAATGGTCTGGGTGGACTCATCGTCCTTCTTGGAAAGATAAATCTCGATCGGCATGAAAGAGCAGTACTTTTTCAGGACTTCCCTGGCCTTGTACTCATTACAGAACTCCAGGCAGTCCTCGTTTAAAAAGAGGGTGATGCTGGTGCCGACATCTGTTTTGTCGCCGTCCTCCATGTCAAACTCCGTGCCGCCGTCACACTCCCAGTGCACGGCCTTCGCGCCGGGCTGATAGGAAAGGGAGTCGATGTGAACCTCATCCGCCACCATGAACGCGGAATAAAAGCCCAGACCAAAGTGACCGATAATCTGGTCATCATTCGTCTTGTCCTTATACTTCTCCACGAAATCCGCCGCGCCGGAAAAAGCGATCTGGTTGATGTATTCGTCCACTTCTTCCGCGGTCATGCCCAGGCCGTTGTCCTGAAACGTGATCGTCTTCGCCTTGGAGTCCACGATGACGTCGATTCTGCCCTTATAATCCAAAGGCAGCTCATACTCGCCCATCATGTCCAGCTTTTTTAATTTGGTGATGGCATCGCACCCGTTGCTGATCAGCTCACGGTAAAAGATGTCCTGGTCGCTGTAGAGCCATTTCTTGATAATCGGGAAAATATTGTCACTGTTAATAGAAAGATTGCCTCGCATATGTGCCTCCTGAATTGATTTAATTTCCGGGAAGGATGTTTTCTATATCAACGGCGCGCAACTGGCGTGCATGCGCACCTTATGATATAGAAAACATCCTCCCCTGCTTTGAAGCAATTTGGCGGCGATAGGCTCGTCAGTTGGGATGCTGCAAGGGGAAATGATCTGCTGCTGAATAATTAACTGAAAGGGTAATTACGTCGTAAAATTGCCTGTCACAAATTGGTTACATTTTAAACCTCGTGAAAATAAAAGTCAATAAAAATATTAGCACTCAGTTAAGTTGAGTGCTAATATTTTGATGAATCAAATATAAAAAATTTGTGAAGCGGCTTTGCCTGCTGCACAGTCAGTCCGTAAACACCGGCTCATAGTCCGCAGTCATCTGCTCATAAATATCCAGGAACAGGATTTCCCCCGTGGTATCGTAATCGAGCAGCTCAAAGGCGTCCAGAACCTCTTCATTGACTTCCGGTTCCAGGTCGGCGGCAAAGGCGTCATAGGTTTCTCCGAACGCTTCCGCCTTACGCTGTAAAAGAATGGTCTGTTTATTGGCATCCGTCGCTGTCCTGTCCAGGGTGGAGATACACTTGATGATATGATAGCCATGGCTTGTAACTGTGATATGGCTGATCTCACCGGTCTCCAGCTCAAAGGCGGTATTCTCGAAGCTCTCCTCCATCTCACCCTTGCCAAAAGAATAGGTACTCTTCGTGTCCTCATTATATTTGGAAACCAGGCTGTCAAAGTCCTCACCCGCCTCAGCAAGCGCACGGATCTCCTCCGCTTTGGCATACAGGCTGGATTTCTCTTCCTCGCTCATTTCCACGCGATTGCCATTCTCATCCACAGTGTAGGTCTTTAATAAAATGTGCTGCACAGTCACGACTCTGGCTTCGTCATCGCTGATCTCCGGATTGACGTCCTTGATCAGATAAGCGTAGAGCTTGTCCGACAACAACCGTTCCTCATAAAGAGCCAGCACCTGCGCGCCGTCCTCATCAACGCCCAGCACTGTAAGTGCTTCCTCAGAAACACTGTTCATAAACTGCTGTGCCGCTGCCTCGGCCAGCGCCTCTTCCTCCTTAGTCAGCGTCAGGCCATAGTCCGCGGCCAGAAGCTGCATCACCTTCAGTCTGGCTAACTGCGCCAGTGCCAGATCCTTACAGTGCTCCAGCATGGTAGAACCATCGCCGGTATCGAGCTCCCAGAATTCCGACCCGTAAACACTCTCATAATCCCATGCGATGGAATAAAGATAAAGGGCGAACTCCGCGGAGGAAGCCTTCTCATCCCCTATGCGGAAAACGTCGTTTTTGCCAAGTCCGGCTGTCAGCACCACTTTGCTTCCACAGCCCGCACAGGAAAACACAAGCAGGACTGACAGGAGCAAAGGTAAAATCGTCTTTTTGATTTTATAACGCATACGCTTATTTAATGACGTGAATCCAGCCCTCTGGCGCCTCGATGCGGCCCATCTGGATACCGGTCAGGGTGTCATAGAGTTTCTTCGTGATCGGTCCCATTTCCGTCATGCCGCTGGGCAGACAGATCTCTCTGCCGTGGTCCACGATCTTGCCGACCGGGGAAATGACTGCAGCCGTGCCGCAGAGACCACACTCAGCCATGTCATCCACTTCAGAGAAGAGTACCTCTCTCTCCTCCACCTCAAGACCCAGATAGTGCTGCGCCACATAGATGAGGGAACGTCTGGTAATGGAGGGCAGGATGGAATCGGACTTCGGAGTCACAACCTTACCGTCCTTTGTGACGAAGAGGAAGTTCGCGCCGCCGGTTTCCTCGACCTTCGTGCGGGTAGCCGGATCCAGGTACATATTCTCGTCAAAGCCGTTGGCATGGGCAGTCACGATGGCGTGAAGGCTCATGGCGTAATTTAAGCCGGCCTTGATGTTGCCGGTGCCGTGCGGAGCCGCGCGGTCAAAGTCGCTGACGCAGATGGTCAGGGGCTTGGCGCCGCCCTTGAAATACGGGCCTACCGGAGTCACAAGGATACGGAACTGATACTCGTCCGCCGGCTTCACGCCGATGACGGGATTGGAGCCGAAAATATAAGGACGGATGTAAAGCGTCGCGCCGGAACCGTAGGGCGGCACAAAAGCCTCATTGGCTGCCACCACCTGCTCCACCGCATCTAAAAAACGCTCCTTCGGAAATACGGGAATCTCCAGTCTCTTCGCGCTGTTCTCTAAACGCTCCGCATTTAAGTCCGGACGGAAGGTCACAATATGTCCGTCTTCTGTCGTATAGGCCTTCAGACCCTCGAAAACAGTCTGCGCATACTGCAGTACACCCGCGCACTCATTCAATACAATATTCGCGTCCGTGGTGATCGCGCCCTCGTCCCAGGCACCGTTTTTATAATTAGATACATAGCGGTAATCACTTTCGATGTATCCAAAACCAATGTTGGACCAGTCAATATTTTTCTTTTCCATTTTACGGTTTCTCCTTGTATATTAGGATTTATTTTGTGTCCCGGGGAGGGACTTTCGTCCGGCCCGAAGCTTTTTTTATTATCTACCTTTTATTATGAAAAGTCAATAGGGCGCGCTTTTGGCGCACCCCGCTTTTTTCAGGTCTTTTCGTTATTTTTTAATGAAGCCTGCGCCGGCTGAAACAGCACGAAAAGCCGTGAGTCAGCAACTGCCCTGTACCCGCTGATATGTCCGGAAATAATATGGGATATCAAAATAGGTCATCTCGTCGCTTTCCTCCGTCATGGTCCACGCAGAATCCTGATCCAGGTTCGGGAAATACGCGTCCGCCTCATAGACATGATCAATCATCGTCACATAGGCGGTGTCGCAGTATGGAAGCAGCTGACGGTAGATACTGTCGCCGCCGGTCACATAAACGGATTCGGAAGGATAATTTTTAAGTTCCTCAAGCAGCTCCTCTAAAGAATGCAGCACAATGGCGTCCTTCACCGTGTACTCCGGATTGTGAGACAGAATCATATTGGTGCGGTTTGGCAGCGGGCGGCGCTGCGGGAAGGTGTCCATGGTCTTGCGTCCCAGGACTATCACATTGCCCACGGTGCGGGCGCGGAAGTTATTTTTCTGGTCATTGGGAATGCTGACTAAGAGCTTTCCCTTATTGCCGATGGCCCAGTTTGAATCAACTGCTACGATTAAATTCATGGTGATACTCTCCTATTTTCAGACTCGAAAATCGCTCTACACAGCAACCGGGATATCCTTGATCTGCGGATGGGTCTCATAGTCCTCCACCTTCACATCATTTCTCGTAAACTGATAGAAATCGTGAATATCAGGATTAAGCCAGAAGGTTGGCGCCGGCAGCGGCTCCCTGGTAATCAGCTCTTTGATCAGCGGCACATGGCGGTCGTAAATGTGAGCGTCCGCAATAACATGCACCAGCTCGCCGACCTCCATATCGCAGACCTGCGCCAACATGTGAACCAGCACCGCGTACTGCACCACATTCCAGTTGTTGGCGGTCAGGACATCATTGGAGCGCTGATTTAAAACGGCATTCAGGGTCAGCTTCTCATGTCCCGGCTTCTGTGTGACATTGAAGGTCATGGAATACGCGCAGGGATAAAGGTTCATCTCATGCAGATCCTGATGCACATAAATATTGGTCATGATGCGGCGGCTGAAGGGATTGTGCTTTAAGTCATAAATCACCCGGTCCACCTGATCCATCATGCCCTCTTTGTACTGATGCCTCACGACCAGCTGGTAGCCGTAGGCCTTGCCGATCGACCCGTCCTCGTCGGCCCACTCGTCCCAGATATGGGAGTGCAGGTCATGAACGTTGTTCGATTTCTGCTGCCAGATCCACAAAAGCTCGTCCGTGCAGGACTTTAACGCAGTCCTGCGCAGAGTCATGATCGGGAACTCCTCGCTCAAGTCATAGCGGTTCACCACGCCGAACTTTTTAATGGTATAGGCCGGCGTGCCGTCAGCCCAGTGGGGGCGCACCTTTTCTCCCTGTGTGTCAGTGCCATTCTCCAGGATATCCTGACACATGTTAATAAAAATATGATCCGCACGGCTCATTTTCTGTCCTCCATTCTCTGTATAACGCTCAATAATATCCCAGCAGTTTGCAGACTCCGTATAAAATCAGCAGGTGAACAGGATAAAACAGGTAAAAGAAATATTTCATCTGCTTTCCCCGGGTTCCGTTGTAGCAGTGGATTGCGATGATACTCGGGAAACCGAATATCTCAATAAACTGCATGACCGTCATGATAACCACACCGATCACAGCTGCCAGCGTCTTTTGGTCATGCAGCAGATAAAACGCGTAAATCAGGGCAACGCCCCAGCCCCCGTAATCCGTGTTCAGCGCTTCCGCCAGAAGAACCGCCGGGATCACAGGCACAAGGCCAATCAGAAACCGAAGCAGAAAAAACGCCGCATAGGAGCTTCCCCATGCCCCGGGAAACCTTTCACAAAACCAGTTCCACAAAAGCTCCGCCAGCCACAGCGCTGCAAGTCCGATTGAAAGGGTCAGGAACACATTCTGGTAATCCGTATTGAAAAGTGAATTGTGAAACGCCAGATCAAAAGGAATCTCGCTCACCAGCGCAAATACCGCCAGATTGCGCAGATACCTCCCCCGGCTTCTGGTATGATAAAAGCCCTCCACCAGCAGAAAACAGTACACCGGGAAAGAGAACCGTCCGATGTAGCGCAGGACATAATAGATAAGATATGCACGATTGACTGCTTCCACGTTTCCGCTTGCCGCCGCCTGATAATAAATCTGCAGTGCCACCGTCGCGCCGATATGATCGATCAGCATACAGATAATCGCCATCCACTTTAAGGCCGCGCCGCTGATGCCCTTTTTCTTTTCCATCTGACCTTTTTCCTCTCCCGGACATACCCCTGAAAGGCAGCCTCCGTTTCATCTCTTACCGCGACAATCGTATCACAGGCACCGTATTTTTGCAATCAAAAAAGGGACATTTTCATGCCCCTCTTTTCTCCTTAGCCTGTTTTTCCTGCAGCTCGGAAAGCGTGTAAATCACGGATTTTACAATCTCCTGGTATTCCGGATTCAGTACGTCATATTTCGTAAACTCCAGCTCGTACTTTTCCATATAATAGGACATCCTGTCGCGGCTTGCCTGATTATACTTTTCGTCGCTTAATCCCAGCAGGTAATCCACAGAAACGTTGTAATATTTTGAAAGTCTGACCAGCAGGTCAACGGGAATCAAATCCCCTTTCCCTTCAATCCGGCTGATCGTCTGCTGTGACGTCCCGATCTCATCGGCCAGTCTTTCCTGTGTCAGTCCTCTGTTAGCCCGCAGTTCCTTTAACCGTCCCATCCTTTTTCCTCCCATGTATCCGGTATTTTCCTTAAAAAGCTGTCACTTTTTTCCTCTGATTTTACAGTATACCAGAATACCAGACGAACGGTAACTGTGTTCACGGTAGCCTTGTACTTGATTGTGTAGTTTATATATCGCCTTTTTCTGCCCGCAATCCGATCCGGAAAACCACCTTTGCAGGGAGATGATGCTATGTCCGATACGTCCTGTTACGGCTGCACAATCTCCTCTCCGTTTAATACCGACTGAATCAGTTCCTTCGCCGTTTCCACTGTCGTTTCATCCGGTATCATGACATAAGCGCTGACGCTCATGGACCAGGGAACCGCAGTGGACCCTGTTCCGTCCACGCTGTAGGTGATAATATCCCAGTCACCGCCATCGCTTAACTGAGTGCTCACCAGAGATGCAATCAGATTATACGGAACGCTGGTTTCAAAATTTCCATCCGCCGCGGCAAGCACGGAGCTGTATGTCATAAGAATCTCCGGAGAGAGCGCCTTATTGATGATCGCTTTGATCAGCTCCATCTGGTTTTTGCCCCTCTGACGATCTCCGGAGCTGAATGCATAACGCTCTCTGGCAAACAGCAGCGCTTCCTCGCCGTTCACATCATTATATCCCTGTGAAAAATACAGGCTGCTGTCATAGCTGGACTGAAAAGCATATTCCGAATATACGGAAACGCCGCCTAACGCGTCCACAATTTCCTCAAAGCCGTCAAAGCTGACGCGGAAATAATAATCCACATCCACATCATAGAGCATGGACAGGGTATCCATCGATACGCTGACACCATAGATCCCGGCATGTGTCAGTTTATCCTTCGCTCCGCCGGAAATCGAAAGCTCCACATAATAATCCCTCGGCGTGGAAATCAACAGAACCTGATGGGTGTCAGTGTTGACCGCCGCCAGAATATTGACGTCGCTGCGGCTCTTCGCCACCAGGCCGTTGCGGCTGTCAATCCCGCTGATATACACCGTAAATACAGAATCGGAGGCTGTACTTTCAGCGGCGGGGGATTCGATCGTTTCCACAACCCGCAACGTGGAAACCTCCCGTATCCGGCTGGCGATATCCTCATATCCGTCGATTTCCTCCAGCACATCCAGATAAGCGGAATTCAGCAGAATCGCGCGGTTCTCCTGTGTATACAGAGAATCGACCAGCGCAGTCAGACCGCTGTATTCCACGGTTACAATCTCTGTGTCCAACTCCCCGTTCAGCTGCGCAATCGCTTCATCCGTCGCAGTTCTGTCCTGCGTTGCCAGAATGCCAAAGGTCGTCTCCGTCAGGTCATTTAACGTCTCCGCATCGTCCTCCGTCAGCACATAAACACAGACGTTCGTCACCTCCGTCTGGGCGCCTGTAATGGCGCTGAGCGTGCCGGTCAGCTGTCCCAGCGCCATAATACCATAACAAAGCACCGATCCGGATAAAAGACTTAAAAACAACGCCGATACAAAATGCCTTCTTCTGGAAAGAGAGCGGATCAGAAGCACCAGCAGAAGCGAAAGAAGCACCACCACCGCCAGATACTGAAACGGCACCATGCGGGAATAAATCAGCAGGCCGTCAAAGGCCAGCACGATGAGAAGCATGACGAAAGTCAGAAGCCGGCCGGGGATGGACATTTTTCCTTTTCTTTTTTGATTACTCATATCCTGTACTGCTTATTGGCCTGTTACTATTCTCGGCCATTGATTTTAATAGTTCTCCGCGTGTATCTCAAAAAAGCTCTGCGGGTGATTGCAGGTCGGGCATACCTCAGGTGCTTTGGTGCCTACCACAATGTGGCCGCAGTTGCGGCACTCCCACACCTTGACCTCGCTCTTTTCAAAAACCTGCGCCGTCTCAACGTTGTGAAGAAGCGCGCGGTATCTCTCCTCGTGATGCTTCTCGACAGCCGCTACCAGACGGAACTTCGCCGCCAGCTCAGGGAAGCCCTCCTCCTCAGCGGTTTTCGCAAACCCGGCATACATGTCGGTCCACTCGTAATTCTCACCTTCGGCTGCGGAAAGTAGGTTGTCAGCGGTATCGCCAAGTCCGCTTAACTCCTTAAACCACATTTTCGCATGCTCTTTCTCATTGTCAGCCGTCTTTAAAAAGAGAGCCGCGATCTGCTCATAGCCCTCTTTCTTGGCTACTGACGCAAAAAAGGTATATTTGTTTCTCGCCTCGGACTCGCCGGAAAAGGCGGTCATCAGGTTTTTCTCTGTCTGTGTTCCCTCGTACTTGCTCATAAAACATTCCCTCCCTGTTTTATAAAATGAGTGAAAAGGCTGCCGGCAGTCCCGGAATCCTTTCGTCCCTTGTAACACATTCCCCTGTGTTCTGTCAATAAAATTTCTATTAAAATTTTATTGACGCGGCAGGTGCAAATGATTTACATTTGTAAATAAGAATACGATTGCGAGGGAAAGCTATGTTCGGCAGAAAATCAAAACCGGTCCCGACCAAAACCTTTGACCGGGAAACGAAAAAACCCGTCATAAAATGCAGCATCTGCAACGGAGAACAGACCGCCGGCTTTTTAGAGGTACGCACCGGTCAGTTTGAAGAGATCATGTTAATCCGCTCTCAACAGGATCTGCAGAAATTCATCGGCCTTTATCAGCTCGATCCGGCGGAAATCACGAAAATATACTGATTTTCTTCAGGCTGCCATACCGCCTGCCATGCTGCCGCCGGTGCATAAAGTCAGTACCGGCAGCACAGCTCCCGTATCCAGCGTTCCGCCCTGAAAAATCAGACTGGCCAGCAAGAGCAGCACAAACCAGGTCTCTCCGGCTAAAAGCCCCCAGAGAAACTTTTTTTCTTTTTTCTGCCTTCCCATGACAAAACCACAGACAAAAGCCGCCAGAAAATGGATCACATATACGACTTTTTTTATCATCACTTCATCCTGCGAAAACCGATCCAGCCAGACAGCCGTCAGAAAAAGAAGGACGGCTGCAGTAATCAGGGCCGGCAGAATTGACAGGGCCATAATCGCAGGCAATCCTCTTTTTGTCCGTCCCGAAATTCTTTTTTCCATACGCTCTTCGTAAAATCCTCATAAAATTCTTATGAATATTGTATGCGGACGCAGGTTCATTCTTGACAAAAACCCGTGGAAACGGTATAGTTTAAATTTAAGAATCGTGCTTTTGAAAGCCGAAATATCATTTTCAAGGAGAAAGTATTGGACTCGTAAAGTGCCACA
>JAJPXG010000151.1 GCA_021205565.1 Lachnospiraceae bacterium
CCGTGTATGTGTCACCGCAGACCGTGCAGGTATAAGTGGTATATCCCTTCTCCGTACAGGTAGGAGCGGTTACAATAGCCTCATAACTGTGGCCCGTCGCAGCAAGCGTCACAGCCTTCGTGTCTGTGTAGGTTTTGCCGTCAAAAGTAACCGTAGCGGTATAGACTCTCTCGCCCGCCTCGGTACAGGTCGGGTTGGTGGTCGCGGTAGTCACTTCCGCGGCCTCCTCGATGATACGGCCGCATCCCTCATCCACACAGGTGAAGGTCGCCGTGGCCGTGCTGTAATCCTCAGCCCAGGTAAATACAGGATCGCCAAAGTTGTGTGTGATTGCCGGTATTGTTTCCGTCTTCGTCTCGCCGCAGACCGTGCAGGTATAGGTTCTGACCCCGTTCTCCTCTTCGGTGGCTTCCTTCGTGATCACTCCATCATCCCAGGTGTGGCCCAAAGCGTCGGTCTCATCCGCCGTGTAGCTGTCGCCGCAGGCCGTGCAGGTATAGGTGGTATATCCCTTCTCCGTGCAGGTCGGGGCGGTAACAGCGGACACATAGCTGTGACCGGTCGCCGGAATCGTCTCGGTGTAGGTGTCACCGCAGGAAGCGCAGGTATAGGTCTTCTCACCAGCTTCGGTGCAGGTTGGTTCTGTTGTTACCTCGCCTTCGTTATAACTGTGGCCAAGAGCTGCAAGGGTTGTGGTATAGACGTCGCCGCAGATTATGCAAGTTGTAGTTTTAACACCGACTTCGGTACAGGTGGGTACTTTTACAAGAACATCTTCAATATACCTATGACCGGTTGCTGCGATGGTTTCAGTGTAGGTGTCACTGCAGGCCGTGCAGGTGTAGATTCTCTCACCGGCTTCAGTGCAGGTGGGTTCTGTCGTCACTGCGCCGTCATCATAGCTGTGACCCGTCGCATCCGTTTCATCCGTCGTGTAACTGTCACCGCACTTACTACAAGTATAGGTGGTGTAGCCATTCTCGGTACAAGTAGGTTCGGTCACAACAGCCTCATAATCATGACCGGTAGCTGCAATGGTCTCTGTGTATGTGTCACCGCACTTGCTGCAAGTGTAAGTTCTCTCACCGTTTTCGGTGCAGGTTGCTTCTGTCGTTACCACGCCATCGTCATAATCATGGCCGGTAGCAGCAATGGTTACAGTCTGTTTATCCGTGTATGTAACTCCATCAAAGGTAAGCGAAGCAGTATAGATCGTCGCACCGTCTTCCGTACATGTGGCGTCGGTGATATCAGAAGTTACCGTTGCAGTCTCAACAACCTTTTGACCACAGACTTCACAGGTGAAAGTAGCCTCTGCACTGTAATCAGCGTACCACGTAAACACCGGATCGCCGTAGGCATGACCGGTCGCAGCAATCTCTTCGGTATAAGTATCACCGCAGACGGTACAGGTATAGGTCATGATACCGCTCTTGGTGCAGGTAGCCGCTCTGGTCACTGTTCCTTCGCCCCAACTATGACCGGTAGCTTCCGTCTTATCTGCAGTGTAGGTGTCATCGCAGCCGGAGCAGGTGTAGGTGGTGTGGCCGCCCTCGGTACAAGTGGGTTCAGTGACTACGGCTGTATAGCTGTGACTTACCTCCACCGGCACTGTCGTAGATGTGCCCAGAGCGGAAACAGTGAGTGTAGTCGAGCCAGCGCCGACCGCCGTTACCATCCCGGAAGAGCTGGCTGCATCTGCATCATCATCGTCAGAAACGGCCACAACTCCACTCTCGGAAACAGTCGCCACCTCTTTGTTAGCACTGACCCAAGTGGGAGAAACAACGGTGACAGTTCTAGTTGTATTTTCTGGCCAAGTCTCCTCCATGATAAGCGACGTTGTCAGAGTAGGGAGACTTTCGCTGTCGCCGCAGACCAGACTATAAGAGGAGGGATCTGCTGTCAGCGTCGCACTTGAAACTTTACTGTTCAGAACCTCAATAGCGACAGTTGTAGAGCTATCGTTGGCAAGAGTTCCGCTCGTATTCAACGTCGTTGTCTTACCGAGAGCCTGAACCCAATAGTGTGTGCCATTATATATCACATGACCGATACCTATAGATGTATAACTCGAGCTGAGCATATTCCGACGGTGTCCTTGGCCGCTGTAGTCCTCATCTTCTTCCTTCCAGGAAGTGAAAGCGCTTTGCGCACTCGTCTGACCGGCAGCAATGTTCTCACCTCTTGCTGTATATACAACATAGGAATATTCATCCTCACTGTAGATTGTAGACCAGGTTTCTCCATTAGGTCTGGTATGGCTACAGGAGAGCGCAATCTCCGCCGCCCTCTGCATGGCAATAGCTTCCAGATTATAATCATAGACCAACTCACTAAGGCCTGAGCAGGTAATTACTGTCGTATCATCCTCGTCCCAGTACCACGCATCCTCCCCGGTCCTGAATTCATTGATCAGACTCAGCATCTCTCTGGCCTCTGTCTGACCATAGGTGACAGTCAACTCAACCGTCGTTGTGGTTTCATCCGCCTTACCGACCATGGACAGCCGGTTCAAGCCCAAAACCAGACCCAAAGCCAGTCCCAGCACCATCGTCAGCGCCAGCACGAGCCGTTTCCAGTTCTTTTTCATTCGTTTTATACCCCCTCTTTAAGAGATCGGGATGTCCCGTCGCGTAATCCGCCCCGGAAGCTTCCCGTCGATATTCGACATTCCTAATAAAAGTAGCACAATCCGGTTTAGAATGCAAGCCTTGCGGGCAATTTTATCCTTTCCAAATATCAAAAAATGCTACGCACGCACAGCCTATCTGCAGGGTATCCGTTCACGCCCCTGGGCACACCCTTTTTAAGCGAGGCTGCCTGCCCATTGCATATCGAAATAAAATCATTGCAGGATTCTGAAAAAAAATGTATAATCATGCCGTGCCGGGGTGAATTATTTAAGCCGGCGCCGAATAATCTTATGATACGAGGAGAATTACATATGGACAACTTTCACGGAGCAGCGGAAGGCATCGAACTGAATGTCAAATCCGCCGAAGTCAAGGCTTCCCTTTCCCTTCGCCGGATGATTGTGCTGGGAATTCTGGCTGGCGCCTTTATCGCCTTAGGCGGCGCGGCATCGAGCACCGCGGCCTTCGGCGTCACCGACACCGGCTTACAGCGGCTGATCACGGGCGTGGTCTTCCCTGTCGGCCTGATGATGACGGTCTTTGGCGGCGCGGAGCTTTTCACCGGCAACTGCCTGATTGAGATCGCCGTCCTGGAGAAAAAAATCAATGTAAAACAGATGATCCGCTACCTGACCGTCGTTTATTTCAGCAACCTGGTTGGCGCCCTCTTAATCGACGTCCTGCTCTTTTTCAGCGGCAACCTGGATCTCGGCAGCGGCCTGCTTGGCGCCTACGCCATCAAAATCGCGGTCTCCAAGGTCTCCATCGCACCGTTAAAGGGCCTGACCTCCGGTATTCTCTGTAACGTGCTGGTATGCGTGGCCATCCTCATGGCCGCCTCCGCCACGGACGCCATCGGCAAGCTCTTTTCCGCCTTTTTCCCGATCTTCGCCTTTGTCATCTGCGGCTTCGAGCACTGCGTCGCCAATATGTTTTACATCCCGATCGGGATCCTCGCGGCATCCAGCTCCAAATACGTAACTTTAGCGCAGGAGACCTACGGCCTGACCACAGCGCAGATTGACAGCCTGACTGTCTTAGGAAGCCTGAACAACTTCATCCCCGTCACCATCGGCAACCTGATCGGCGGCATCGTCCTCGTCAGCCTGCCCTGCTACCTGGTGCAGAAAAAGTGGAAGGATGAGGACGCCTGAGTTCAAATACCCTGCATAAAGAGGCCTGCCCCGCAGCACGCGAAGCAGGCCTTTTCCAAAAGAAGCGCAATAACAATACCGCCTGGCATACAAGGAAGCATTCTGGAAAACGTAAGATGTGACAAACAGCCGCGAATGTTGGAAGGATACCAAAAACGACGTTACAAAAAAGCAACAGAGGATTGATCTATGGATATCGGACATATTTTAAAGGATGGTGAAACCTTAAAGCAATTCAAGCCAGAAGAACAGGAATGGCTCAATCAGAGAATTAAAACCCGCAAAGACGGAAAGCCAGGCGTGGAATGCATCGTCCGCGGCAAAAATGCGGAGGATGATTATTTCGAGCTTGTTCCGGAAGAGGTCGTCCGTCAGCTGTACGCCCACCAACTGATCGAAGAATATGGATATTCAAAAGAACAGCTTGCGTTTGAGGTTCCTGTTGTGTATGCAGGCCATGAAAAAATCAGGGACAAGCGAATAGATATCGCCATTTTTTCCGGTGCAGACAAGAAAAAACCGGATATCATCATAGAAGTGAAACGGCCGGAAGTAAGAGACGAAAACATAGTCTATGACGGGGAAGCCACCCCAAGACAGCAGTTGGAATCGTATTGTCTTCTGAAAAAAGCAGAGGTCGGCGTCATTGGCAACGGAGACAACCTGTTGAAGTTCTATGCCGCGCCGGACTATGACAACGAGCTTATGATTAACAGATTCCCCCGTCAGGGCGAAGATATCAGGGAGTGGATGGAAAACCGACGTTTCACCATTAAACAGCTGATGCTGTCCGACAGACTTCAGACCGAGACACTGAAAGATATTATTCTCGCTGTAGAGCAGAGGTTCGGAGCCAACGATTCCAGCGATAAAGCGGTTGACGAAATTTTCAAACTGAGCTTTACAAAGCTGTACGATGAGCCAATGTCCGCCAATGACGCTGACGACATCGCGGCGCAGATGAAATATGCGAATAAAAAGCTGTCAGAAATTGATGACAGTGGATACCAAGAGCTTCGTTTTCGTGCTACTGATAGCGAATCGGCCGATGAAATTTATACCAAAATCAGCTCCCTCTTTCAGGATGCCATGAAAAAATGGCCCGGCGTATTTCCGGCATCCTCTGTTCTGAATATGCAGAAGGCAACTGTAAAATCCTGTGTGAAGGAGCTTCAGAATGTGAGAATGTTCAATTCCAACTTAGAGATTGTGGACGATGCGTTTGAACATCTTGTCAACCAGAATCAGAAAGAGGGAATGGGACAGTATTTCACGCCGCGTTATGTGATTGATATGTGTGTGCGGATGCTCAATCCAAAACGACACGAAAAAATGATTGATCCGGCAGCCGGAAGCTGCGGCTTCCCAATGCACACCGTTTTCCATGTGTGGCAGCATCTCAACCCCTCTGCCCCGAACCTGTTTACAACAAACAAACGCACGCCGGATGAAGTGGACTACGTACAAAACAATGTGTTCGGTATTGACTTCAGTGAAAAAAGCGTCCGCGTCGGCAGAATGTTAAACATTATTGCCGGAGACGGACATACGAATGTGATCGAACTGAATTCCCTGGATTACAGGAACTGGGAAAAGGATTATATCAACGATAAAAACTGGCGGAACAAATATTACAGTGGTTTCCAGAAGCTTGAAACCATGGAATGTAAAGGAATGCGTGACGGTAAACAGGAGTCGTATCGCTTCTTCGATTTTGATGTACTGATGGCAAATCCGCCGTTTGCCGGCGATCTTGACAACCAGGAGCAGCTTGATCAGTACGATCTGGGGAAAAATGAAAAGGGAATCCGGCTGAAAAAGGTCGGCAGAGACATTCTCTTCATCGAACGCAATCTGAATTTCCTCAAGCCGGGCGGCCGTATGGCAATTGTTCTGCCGCAGGGCCGGTTTAATAATTCCGGTGATAAATATATCCGTGAGTATATTCTGAAACGCTGCCGGCTGCTTGCCGTTGTCGGCCTGCACGGAAATGTCTTCAAGCCGCACACCGGTACAAAGACCAGTGTTCTTTTCGTGCAGAAATGGACAGATGAAAACTGCGGATATCCCAATATTTGTCCAAAGCCCGCAGCAGGCGATGATGGATCTATGGATTATCCTGTCTTTTTTGCCACCATGCAGGAACCAAGCAAGGATAATTCCGGTGACAAAATTTATGTCACAGAGAACTATGTGGCCTGGACAAGCTATACATACAGCACAAAAGAAATCTACTTCCGCAAAGCGGACGGTGTACAGGTTCCAAAAGCCGAATATGACACAGCTAAAAAGAAATCTGCCTACAAAATGAAAACCGAAACGGTTGTTTCTTCCATTGAGCATAAAAATTCCGAAGGAGATACGGCCTTCATCAGGGATTTATTCATCGAAGAATACGGCAAGCCTGATGACTGCAGAAAATGGATCAGAAAGAACGTCTGCTTCCGCCTGAAAAACGCGAATAAAGACCCGCTTAAGAAACCGGAAATATCTGTTGACGAATATCTGGCAATGTCGGCCGACCAGAAGGCTTTCTATAAAGAGGCGCCGATTCCGGGGGATAATCCGCATGCGCCTATTTCCAAGGCTGAATATGATCTGCTTTCCGCCGAAGCCAAAAAGTACTACCTGATTGCTGAGGATATTAAGGAATGGTCTGATCGTGTACATGATACGCATGGTCATATCTTTGTGAAGCATGACCTGTTTAATCCGGACCCGCAGCTGCCCAACAAAAATCCTCACAATATCTATGCCCAAAACGGCATTGCGGAGGCTTTTGCGAAATTCGCTTATGACGAGCACTTAAGCTTCGCGCCATCCGCGGAGGAACTGGAAAAAATTCTTCATCCAGAAAATGAACTCCCTTTCTGAAAGGCCTCTCCGGCGATGATGTGTATCAGAATTTGTTGGAGGGGCTGGAAGTCAGTGTTGTTCCACTCGGCGAGATAGTTAGCTGCGAAAGGTTTGACTCCGAATATTACCGGAAGACATTAAGAAGTTATCAGGCTAAAATAACATCTATCGAGCATAAAACACTAGAGGAAATTGCAGATTTTTTAATTGGCCCATTTGGTTCTGCTTTTAACACTGAAAATTATGTAGAAAATGGAAAATACAGATATGTACGCGGGAAAGATGTTAAACCATTTATTTTAGCGAATAATGATAATCGATATGTCCCTAAAGAGGATTATTTCAGGCTGAACAAATATGCCCTGCGTGAAAAAGACATACTCGTATCAGTTGTCGGCACGTTGGGAAATGCCTGTATTGTTACTCGCAATGATTTACCAGCTATATTCAGCTGTAAAAGCTCTGTGATAAGATGTCGAGAAACAAACCCTTATTTTTTACTTGCATATTTAAATTGCAAAAACGGAAAACAACTTTTAGCCAGAAACGAACGAGGCGCCAATCAAAAAGGATTAAATCTACCGGATATCCAGAAACTACCTGTACCCATTTTTTCTTCTGATTTTCAGGAAGTGATAAGTAATATTGTTTGTTTGGCATATGATAAATCTGCTAATTCAGGGGGAGAATATCATAAGGCTGAAAATCTTTTGCTGCACGAGCTTGGCCTGACAGACCACACCCCTTCAAATGAACAGATTTCCATCCGCAGTATCAGGGACATCGCCCAGACCGGCCGCATAGATGCGGAGTATTATCAGCCTAAATATGACGCGTTTGAGAAAACCATCAAAGAATACGAAAATGGTTATACCACTCCCGGCTCTTCCTTTGAACTGATAAAAACAAAGTGCTTGCGGGATTTGCCCGAGTATCCATATGTGGAGATCGGAGATATTGATATCGGAACCGGCAGCGCGGAATATCACATTATTCCAACGAGCAAGTTACCTGCTAATGCCAAAATAATGACGCAAAAAGATGACCTGATTGTATCAACAGTACGGCCTTATCGCGGTGCGGTTGCCATCTTAAAAGAAAATGATCTCCTGGTCAGCGGAGCCTTTACCGTATTAAGATCAAAATCCTGTTATCCTGTACAGACACTGCAGGTTTTATTCAGGACACAGCTATATAAAGATTGGCTGTTAAAATATAATGTCGGTACGTCTTATCCAGTTATTAAGGACGAGGATATATTAAACATCCCCATCCCTGTTTTCAAAAATGAAATTCATGACAGGGTAAAAGAGTATGTCTGCAATTCACAGGAAATGATTATTCGTTCAAAAGAACTGCTTGAATGCGCCAAACGTGCAGTTGAAATGGCCATCGAGCAGGATGAAGAATCAGCAATCCAATATCTGAACAGCCAACTGCAATAACAGAATACAGCAAAACATCAATCGGACAAAGGAATGGTTCATTCATTTCGCTAAAAAAGGTCCGTGCAGAAAAAGAGCTTTTGGCCTTTTCCCCGCACGGACTTTTTGATGCTTATTTTTAATATCTGATTATTCGGCGGTGCTTATAATTCTTTCTGCCCATTGCAAAATTTCTCCCGCATATTGCACTGCCTCTCTGGCATGCCTGTCTTCCAGAAACAATTCATTCGGATATCTGACTGACACACCATAAGGAGCCAGCGTATCAGCATAATCATAAAACTTATCTTCCACATCAACCATATTCTTTATCTGATTTAACAGAAATGACAGATCATGAATCTTAGGCATGCCGCCCTGCGCACCATAGTGCATAATCATTGCTTTTATCGATTTTTCGGCCGATTGCTGACAGTGATAACATATAATCTCTAACGGCTTCGGATAATAGGTTTCATACAAATGCTTCGCAACTCCCAGATCAGTTACAGCCAGATCATACCATTCTTTCGCCGTCGGCGTCATAAAGAAGAACCCCCTTTTGATAAACTTCATTCTCAATGGAAGGAAACTCCTTCCGCTCCTCAAATCTGCTTTTTGTTCCAACTAAAATATCTACAGGATGTTGCTTTATTCTGCGAATTGCTTTATATGCTTTTGTAGTCTCAGCGGCCAGATCGGTCACTCCATCTTGTACCACAATATAAAAATCAAAATCGCTATCTGCGGTATAAGTGTCATTTGCGTATGAGCCAAACAAATATATTTTTATCGGAAGCAGATGATCTACAAAATGATTTTTTAATTCTTCAATTTCCTGTACAGGCATAGTGTCCCACTCCCTTCGAAATTTGCTGCGATAAGGAACTCTCAGAATCCTTCATTCTCTTTATAATATTCCGGAATTATCGCTGCCCTTATCTTATCATAGTATAAAAGCATTCGCAAGACACCTCTTTTATCCGGCAATGTCCCTCCCAGCGCCTATCCAAGGTACACTGTCTGGCGTTTGTTCCTCAGTCTCAGTCATCGACCTCTACGGAAATAATCTCTCCCGTCAGGGCGTCGATTTCATACTCGTACTCCAGCTTGCCGGTGGTTTCAAATTCCACCTCGTAAATCATCCGGTTGTGGTCATTGTCCAGCTTCACCTCGTACTTCTTTACGTTGGAAGATGAGACGCCGGCGTTTGTCAGCGCGATCTGGTATGCGGCGTCCTCGCCGATATAGGCGGTGCTGGCTGCGGTCGTGGTTTCACTGGTCGTACCTGTAGTGGTGCCGCCGGTACTGTCTGTCGTACTGCTGCCGGAAGCAGAAGAGCTGTGGCTGTGATGATGGCTCTCGCTTTCGCTCTTTAAAATGGCGCCGTCATACAGACCGATTTTGTATTCATATTCCACACTGTTGACTTCAAACTCTACCTCGTAGCACTCCGCGCGGCCGTCATCATACTCGATCCAGCAGTTGATATATTTGGTATCGCTCTCTGCAAAGCCAGCGTCTGCGAGCGCGATCTCCTTTGCCTTTGCCTCACCGATGTAGGTGCTGGCGGAAGTGGTGCTGGCGGCTGATGTGTCGCTGGAAGCGCTGCCTGTGGTATCCGTGCTGCCTGTGGACGATGTGTCGCCGGTTGCGCTGCCGGAACCGGAACTGCCTGTTGTGCTGCCTGTGGACGATGTGTCACTGCTGACAGTGCCGGAGCTACCCGTCGTGCTGCCCGCGGACTGATGGTCTTTACCCTCAGACTCATATTCCACCACCTCGCCGGTCGTCGCGTTGATATGATACTCATATTCCATGGAAGAGGTCTCAAATTCCACCTCATAGACAATGATTCCCTTGTGACTGTCTAACTCGATCTCCTGCTTTGTGATCTCTGAAGCCGCCACACCCGCATGCGTCAGCGCCGCCTCCAGCGCCGCGTTGCTGCCGATATAACCGTCAGAGCTGACCTCTCCTGTGCTGGTCACCGTATCGGTCGTAATGTTTCTGGAGGAAATCAGCAGCGCAATCTCGCTGATATTTAAAGACACCAGATCCTCAAACGTCAGGGTCGCGTCCTGTGAAATCACTTCCTGGATCAGCGCCGCCTTCCCCAGGGAAATCCCATAGGTTTCCGCCAATGTGCTCAGCTCCTCATCCGAGGTGCTGATTGTCTGTGTCAGCACGGATGCTTCCACCGAATCCGACTGCATGGCCAGTGTAATGGCCTCGGAGACTTCCTGCTCCAACTGAGTGGCGCGCTCCATATCCTCGCTCTCCACCGACACCAGGACAGAATTTTTACTGCCGTCCAGATAGCCCTTCTGCAGCATGGAGCCGATCAGCGCGTTCACCGCCACCTCAAGTGATGTACCTTCCAGGTCCATATCGCCCAGAACCTCCTCAGCGTCGGCGTTCAGCGCTTCTGCCTGCACTACCTTTTTTTCCTTACTGTTCACTGACAGGGACAGGCTCGGGTTGACGTCCAGCAAAATCACCGAATCAACTGTTGTTGTCCTGATATTCCCTGCAAAAGCGTATATCCCCAGGCACAGCACCAGCGCTGCCGCCGCCGCGGCGAACGCCGCGATTCCTTTTTTCTTATTCTTCTTATATGTTGTCATTTGAATGATCTCTCCTTTCTGTTCGTCACAGGAAGAAAGGATTTTGTCCAGCTGATCCGGCGCGGCATGCTCGGCCGCCGTGCGGATTCGCTGCTTAAGCTCCTGATTATTCATCTGTTCTGCCTCCTTCGCGTCGTTTCCCCAAACCGGCGTCCGTGCCGGTCAGGGCTTTTTTCAGCTTTTTGAGCGCTCTGTTGTATTTGGAAAGAACCGTAGCTAACGGAAGATCTAAAATCTGCGCGATCTCGCGGTGCTTTAGCTGTGCGGATGTATGAAGCATGACAATGCTGCGTTCCTCCTGGCTTAAAACCTCCAGCACAGACTGTAACACGATTCTGTCCTCCTCACTCATCTGCGACCGGTCCGCGAACATCATCTGCCAGTCCTCAGGGGACATGGCCACCTCCCGGCCCTGATCCCGCAGCCGCATCAACGCGAAATTTCTGGTGATGGTGAAAATCCATGCCATGGGTTTTCCCTGCGCCTTGTAACCGGCTGCCGACTGCCAGATTTTCAGGAAAGCATCCTGCTGTACGTCCTCCGCCTCGTGTACGTTCTTTAACATCGACAGGGCAAACGCGTAAACTGCTGTTCCCGTTTCCTGATACAGCGTGGCCAGTGCCTCCCTGTCGCCCCCTGCGATTTTCCTGATGCATTCCTCCGCGATCTCGTCCTGCCTTCCGGAATGACCGGACGAGGTCTCCAACGTAAATGCAGTCATCTCTTTCCTCCTGTTCAATACTATAATGCGTGAGAAGTCGTTTTTATTGCATGAAAAAGAAAAAAATTCCAAATATTTTTTAAAAAGCCCCGGCCGTGCGTTTGACGCGCAGTCAGGGCTTGCATGTTAGGTTCCTGATGGATCTAAACGGCGGTTTCATCCCGCGGCTCAGTCGCCGAGCAGGTCCTTCATCGTCTCAACGGCCGTTTCCAGCTGATTGTCGGAGCCATCCTCCAGATAGGCCTCCGTATCCAGCTCCACCTCCACATCCGGCGTGATGCCAACGCCGTGAATGTTGGTGCCGTTCGGCGTATAGTAAGCGCTCGTGGTCAGCTTGACGCTCGAACCGTCGGACAATGTCCGGACTGTCTGCACAATGCCCTTCCCGTAGGTGGTAACGCCCACCACGGTCGCCTTGCCGTGGTCTTTTAAGGCGCCGGTCAGCACCTCGGCCGCGCTGGCGGAATTTTCATTGACTAACAGGACAATGGGCAGTTCAAGCTCCCGCGCCGCATCGGAGGTGTACTCCTCTCTGTTGCCGCTGTTGTCCTCCGTGTACAGGATCAGCCCCTCGCCAAGCAGCATATCCGCAATCTCCACCACAGAGTAGAGGCTGCCGCCCGGATTGTCCCGCAGATCCAGAATGAGACCCACTGCGCCGTCGGCCTCAAGCTCCTCTAAAGCTTCCTCAAACTGATCCACTGTGACATCGTCAAACTCCGTCAGCTGCACGTAGGCGATATTGTCATCCAGGAGCTCATATGTAACCGTAACGGTCTCAATTCTGCGCCGCTGGACATCAATATCGAGCAACTCATCACCTCTCATCACCGTGACGGTCACCCAGGTGCCCTCGTCGCCCTTGATCAGCGCCACCACCTGGCTGGAGTCCAGCCCCAGAACGTTCTCTCCGTCCACCTCATAAATCACATCCCCGGCCAGGAAACCGGCTTCCTCCGCCGGCGTTCCTGAAATGACGCCTGTAATCTTCACATAGCCGGTGTCCGCATCCTGCTGCACATAAGTACCGATCCCATAGTAGGCGCCCTCCGTGCTCTCCGCCAGGCTCTCCGTCTCTTCCACCGTGTAATAGGTGGAATACACATCGCCCAGGGAATCCAGAAGCCCCGCAAAAACACCGTCCGCCAGGGTCTGGTTATCCACTTCATCGAGATAATAATAGTTTTTAATCAGGGATTCTATGGTCAGAAGCTTATAGAGAAAGTCCGAGTCCACAAAACTGTCTGACTCGGAGGCTGCGGCGGAAGAAGATACCGAAGTGGATACAGTGGTATCACTCTGGTCCAGATAGTAGCCGCCGGCTACCGCTAACGCTGTAACGCCCGCGCCCAGCAGCATGCCGGCCACGAGATATAAGGCTTTGGAGAACGTATATTTTTTTTCTTTCCTCATCATTCCGATATCCTTTGTATTGCATGAAAATCAGCCTGTCAGATACGACCAGGGACTGACGTAAGCGCCGTCCAGACGGACCGTGAAATGCAGGTGCGCGCCGGTCACACGCCCGGTAGCGCCTACCGCCGCGATCAGGTCGCCCTTGCTGACATTATCCCCCTCGGACACATACAGCTTGGAAGCATGCATGTAAATGGTGTAAAGGCCGTTGCCGTGATTGATGGTCACATAGTTGCCCATGGACCAGTTGTAGGAAGCGGCTACCACCGTTCCGTCATAAGCCGCCAGAATGGAAGATCCCTCCGCTGCGGCCATATCCACGCCGTTATGGAAGGAGGTGGACCCGTCAATGGGATCCGTCCGCCAGCCATAATCCGATGAAATAGCCGTGTAGCTGGGACATGGCCAGCAGAATACACCGCCGTCGTAGCTGTACGCGCTTGTAATCTGCTCGATTTCCGCCTCCAGCTGTTCGATCAGGGACGTCTCATATTCCAGGTCACCTTCCAGGTCAGAAATCTCCGCCTCGGCAGCGCTGATATCCGACTGATAGGCCGCCAGGTCCTGCTGCTTCTGCGCTTTTAAGGAGGCCAGGCTTTCCTCCTCCGCCTCCAGCGCGTCCTTCGCCGCCTGCAGCGTCTCCTGCTCCTCCAGAAGCTGTTCCTTTACCAACTCGATATACTCGCGCTGAAGAATATAATCCTGCAGCATCTCGTAATCGTAGGAGGTCAGCTGCTCCACATATTCCGCCCAGTTGAGCATATCGGAAAAGGTGCCGGCGCCCAGAATAATCTCCAGGTAGCTGGAGGTGTCCGTCTCATACATATACTGTATGCGCTGGCACATGCTTTCATACTGCTCCTGCTCCTGCAAAAGCGCGTCGGCAAGCTCCGCCTCGCGCTCAGCAAGCTCCGCTTCCTTTTCTGCAATCAGGGATTCGTAGCCGGATATTTTACTCTCAAGCTCTGAAATAGAGGCATCGACGCTCTCGATGTACGCGCTCAGGTCGTCCTTCTCACTCTGCAGCGCCTCCACGATGCTTTCCAGACTGGATATGGAATTTTTGATACTCTCCTGCTCCTGCTGCGCCTCTTCGATTTCCTGCTGTTTGGCGTCCACCGCGGCCTGATCCACATCAGACAGATTGGTGGCATTCACAGCCGTACTGCCGGATATCGCCGCCAGCATACAGACAGTCAGAAGCGCCGCCAGAGCTGCCTTTATGCTTCCGCATGCACTCATTGATGTTTTCCC
>JAJPXG010000014.1 GCA_021205565.1 Lachnospiraceae bacterium
AATTTTCTCTGATTCCCTGGCCCAGCGGCAAAATCAACGGCACGGGGCTGGAGATTTCGATCAAGGAAAATGAACGGCCGGATGTGACCATGCCCGTGATGGCGGCCGAAGAGGCGACCGGACTTTACGCGACGGCGGACGGTACGGTGATTTCCATCTATGTGCGAAACGGCGTGGCGTTGGTTGCGCGGGGCGATGAGGTAAAAAAAGGCGATCTGCTGGTGGACGGGCGAATTCCTGTGACGAACGAGGACGGGCAGACAGATCACTACCTTCTGTATGAGGCGGACGCGGATATCCTCATTGAGACAACACAGCCAGTCAGCCTCAGTCTGGGAGCGGTTTACACGACGAAGGAGTACACCGGACGAAAGAGCAGGGGCGTTTATTTTTCTTATGGTCAGACGATATAAAAGCTTCCGTGGCCTGCTGTTTCCTCGACGGAGAAGGAGCAGAGCCTTGAACCGATATTTCCGGCTGCGCCGGGAGGTATTCAGATTGGCTTTGGGCTCTTTGACGCGAAGGAATATCAGACGGTCGAGAAAAATTACAGCCTTAAGGAGGCGGAGACGCTTTTATATGCGGAATTTGAAAAAAATAATGCAATATTAGTGGAAAAAGGGGTACAAATTATTTCAGAAAATGTTACAATAGAAAAGACTGAGGATTATTATCTGCTGCGCGGTGAAATGACAGTGCGCTGCGCGGCGGTGGAATCAGGAATCATTGCAGAGGAAGCGGCGGAGGAGATAGATGACGGAGAAGGCCTTTGAGAGTACCATGGAACTGACGATGGAGCAGATGAGGAATATTTTCGGGCAGCATGATCAATATATCAAAAAGATTGAGAATGATCTGCATGTGAATATTGTCAACCGAAACGGCGCCATCCGGCTGATCGGTGAAGCGGAGTCAGTGGAGAAGGCAAGGCATATCTTTGAGCAGCTGCTGCAGTATCAGGATCACGGCAACGAGATAGAGGAGCAGAGTGTGGACTACGCGCTGGAACTGGAAAAAGAAAACGCGCTGGATGAAATGGCGCAGATAGAGGGCGATTGTATCTGTCATACCATCGCAGGCAAGCCCATCAGACCCAAGACGCTCGGACAGAAAAAATATGTGGACGCGATCCGGGATCACATGATTGTCTTTGGCTTAGGTCCGGCCGGCACAGGCAAGACCTATCTCGCCATGGCCATGGCAATCACCGCATTTAAGGCGAACGAGGTCAGCCGCATTATTTTAACACGGCCGGCGATTGAGGCAGGAGAGAAGCTTGGTTTTCTGCCGGGTGATCTGCAGAGCAAGGTGGATCCGTATCTGAGACCTTTGTATGACGCCCTATACCAGATCATGGGTGCGGAGACCTTCGCCAGAAATATGGAAAAGGGGCTGATTGAGGTCGCGCCTTTGGCTTATATGCGCGGGCGGACGCTGGACAACTCCTATATTATTCTGGATGAGGCGCAGAATACGACGCCCGCCCAGATGAAGATGTTTCTGACCCGTATCGGTTTTAACTCGAAGGTCATCATCACTGGCGACAGTACGCAGAAGGATCTGGCACCCGGGGTGAAGAGCGGCCTGGACGTGGCACAGAAGGTCCTGGCCGGAATTGATGATATCGCGTTCTGTACTCTGACCAGCAGGGACGTGGTGCGCCACCCGCTGGTGCAGAAGATTGTCAAGGCCTACGAGGTGTACGAGGAGAAGCAGGCGCGCCAGGAAGCCAGAAACCGGGAGAGAAGTGGCAATCGCCCGCCCCGCGTCGGCCAGAGGCCGGGAAGCCGTGATAAAGGCAGCAGGGAGCTGCTGTGATGAGGATAAAAAGTGGCACTGATTTTTGAAAAAGAAACAGAATTTGAGACGGATTTCGATGCGGCTGCCGTGGCCGAAGCGGTCGTGAATCAGGCGGCGGACCAGGAAGGGATTCCTTATGAGTTTGATGTGAATCTCACACTGGTAGACAGCGAAGCGATCCGGCAGATTAACCGGGAATTCCGCGGAATCGATGAGCCGACGGATGTCCTGTCATTTCCAAATCTGGATTTTAACGCACCGGGGGATTTTTCTCTGCTGGAGGAAGAGAGCCGGGAGGCGGATTACTTTGATTTAGAGAGCGGTCAGCTCTTGCTGGGAGACATTGTGATCAATGTGGATCGGGTGTTTTCACAGGCACAGGAGTTTGGCCATTCGGTTATGCGGGAGTATGCTTTTTTAATCGCGCACAGCATGCTGCATCTGTGCGGCTACGACCATATGGAGCCAAACGAGGCGGCCTTTATGGAGGAAAGACAAAATAAGGTGCTGGAAGCACTGCATATTACAAGGGATAAATAATCATGGATCTGAAAAACAAGCATCTGGTACACCTGGCGGAGGGACTGCTCTGGGTGGGTGTGATGATATTTTTTACAAAGGCGGGGCCAAACGGCATCATATATACGGCAGGTACGCTGGAAATTTTTTACGCAGTTTATCGCTTTTTTCTGGGATATCTGCCGGACGCTGTCTCAAGGACTGCCAGAGGAAAACGCAATAAGGAGCGGCCCGGTTATGGGGCGGCTGCGGTGAAGGGCAGCTTCCTTTACGGTTTTATTGCTTCGCTTTTATGCATGCTTGTACTGTTTTTGCTCTCAAAACTGTGCGATTCTCTTTCAATCTCATATATGGGACAGCTTCTGCGGATTTATCTGTGGATTACGCCGTTCGGCGCGCTTCTGCAGGTGCTCAGGGGCATTCTGCAGACAGAAACCGGCAAGACGAGAACAGGGATTTCCAAGATTATTGTCAGTGTGGGGACTGTCATTGGCACCTTCGCGGGTGTCCTGATTCTGTACCCTTACGGGGAAAAGGTGGGAGATTTTCTGCAGCATGCGGAGGTTCTGTACTTTTATCTGGCGCTGTCTGTGCTGCCAGGAATTTTGCTCGGCATTTTAGCAGCATGCATTTATCTTCTGGCGCTTATCATTATGCATCGATATGATTTTGAATGTCTGCACGGAGGTGCGGATCCGAAGCTGCCGGGAGCTGTAAGAATGGCGGGTATTCTTTACTCACAGGTCGGGATAGATTCGGTGGTGATTCTCTTATCCAGGCTTCCCTACGTGCTCCTGTTCTTTCTGACAATCACGGGAAGTGAGGAGGAACAGGTGCTTTTCGGCGCTTTTTATGGTGTGATTTTACCGCTTATCATGATTGTGCGCTTTGCCCTTGATCTGGGGCTGACCTCCATTGAGAGGGGAATGGTGTCGGCGCTGCGCAAGCGTCAGCTGGAGTATTATTACAGGTATTATATAGGCGCCATGAAGTTTATTCTTCTGTCAAGCGCTGCTGCTGCGGTTTTATTTGCAGCGCTGCGCAAGCCTTATCTGGCGCTGTGGCAGCTGCAGACGAATGATTCTGTGATGAGTCTGGCCTTAGGCTGTGCGTTTTTGTTCTTTTTCAGTCTTCCCTATCAGTTCTCTCTGGATCTGATGAAGCTGAAGGGCAGGGAATTGATTATTATGGCGGCCATGCTGATCGGCAATCTTGGAGTTGTTCTGCGGTCTGTGGTATTTTGCGGGGAAGCAGGAATTGCGGTTTCCGTTTTTGTACAGAGCATATTGATCTTTTATATTGTGACGGCCGTAATCATGATTTTTGGCATCGAAAGAGAGATTGGCACTTCGCCGCTGACATACCTGCCGCAGATCTGGCTGCCGCTTCTGATCACCTGTCTGATCGGTCTTCTGATGTATGGGCTGCAGATGCTGCTCTTCACTGCTCTTGGCGGTTTCGCAACCGGGCTTCTGGGTTTGTTTTTTGGAGTCGCTCTGCATTTTGTCTGCGTGGGGATGACAGGAACCTATTCGAGGGAAGAACTGCGAATCGTGCCGCTTGGACGGGTGATCGCGAGATTCAGGGGAATCAAGGCCCTGTAAATAATCGGGATTTTGTATAGTATTTTCTTTTTGCGGGCATACTGACTATAAATGAGAGATCGGAGGCAGTATGCTGTGAAAAAGAAAAATGTTGCTGTTTTTATTTACGTTCCGCTGCTGGCGCTGCTCATTGCGCTGACGGGTTTTCTTTTGTTTTCGGACGGAACATGGAGCCGTACGCAGTCGCAGGAGCAGGTCATAGATCTGGATGAATATTTTCAGACGGAGCAGATCGAGGAAGAGAATGTCCGGACAGCAGATGAAAAAAATGTGGCGCTGCCGACTGAGACAACTCAGATTCAGGCGGACAGCACCGGGAAGAACGGCGCATTCGTGCTGGGCGTGGTAGACGGTCATGTGGCAGTATTTGAGAGCGGCGAGACAGAAGTGATTTATCTGTACACGGGAATCCTGCTGGAGAATCTGCCTCAGAGCACGCAGAAGGAGGTGCTGGAGGGCAAAGAGATCGCTGACGTGCAGGAGCTTTATTTCTTCCTGGAACAGTACTACCTTTAGTCATGAGAAGCACAGTATGGCTGAGAGAAATAAAGAGGAATTTACAATGAAAATCGGGATTGTCGGCGGCGGAGCCGCGGGATTGGCCGCAGCCGTGACCGCATGTCAGGCCGGCGCGGACGTGGTGGTATTGGAGCAAAATGACCGCGTGGGCAAAAAAATTCTTTCGACCGGGAATGGAAAATGTAATTTCTCGAACACCCGGATGGGAGCGCAATATTATCATTCAGAGACAGCTGATTTGCTGTCTCAGTTTGTGTTAGCGGAAAGTCTGCCGCAGGTGCTGGATTTTTTTACGGAGCTGGGGATGCTTTACCGGGAGAAAAACGGCGGTTATTATCCATACAGTGAGCAGGCACAGACGGTACTGGATGTGCTGCGCTTTAGGCTGGAAGACTTTGGGGACAGGGCGCGGGTGTATACTGGCTGTAAAGTGACCGCTGTCATACCGTTAAATGACGGAAAGGTTCGACTGGAATTTGCGCATGAGGCGGCAGATCCGGCTGCGGCATCCGCGGTAAAAAAGAATAATCCGCAGTGGGATAAGGCCAGGCGTGAGCATATGACGTTTGACAGGGTCATCTTAGCCTGCGGAGGAAAGGCCGCTCCTAAGACCGGCTCTGACGGCAGCGGCTACCGGTTTTTAAGGGATCTGGGGCTTAACTGTGTGCCGGTCGTTCCCGCACTGGTACAGCTGGTTTGTCAAGAAAAGGATTTCAAGGCGGTTTCCGGTGTACGCACACAGGCTGTAGTCCGTCTCTTCGTGGATGGAAAGCTGACGGATACACAGAAGGGAGAGCTGCAGCTGACGGATTATGGTATCTCCGGGATCGTTGTCTTTCAGCTGTCCCGTCATGCTGCTTACGGTGTGAGCCGCAAAAAAGAAGTGACAGCTGAGCTGGACGTTATGCCGGAGTATTCTGAGAAAGTGTGGACAGACATGCTCTTTGCCCGGAAAAATCAGTATAAAGACCGCACAGCAGAGCAGTTTAGTTCCGGCCTGCTGCATAAAAAGCTCTGTACATATTTTATGAAGCGCTGCGGAATCAATCCGAAGCAGCTTATGGAGCGTGTTGCGGAGGCACAGATCAGGGAGTTTGCGCATTTGTGCAAATGCTGGCGCGTGACGGTCGCGCGCACGAACGGCTATGAGGCCGCGCAGGTATGTGCCGGCGGTCTTTCTCTGACAGAAATCAATCCGGATTTCAGCCTGAAAAAATATCCGCAGATTTATGCGGTGGGGGAGCTTCTGGACGTGGACGGACTCTGCGGCGGCTATAATCTGCATTGGGCATGGACAAGCGGGATGACTGCGGCGAAGAGTGCCTGCGCTTCAGAGCGGGGAAATCTGAAGCGCTGTATACCGGCAGCAGACTGAAAAGTCAGGAAACATATACAGCCGGACTTAAGATGATAAGTCCTGAATAACCGGACGGTAAAGGGGAACAATTGTGATCAGACTGACACAGGTGAAATTACCGCTTACATATTCTGAGGAAGATATGCTCAATAAGTGCGCCGGGCTTCTGCGGATACGCCCCGGACAGATTAAAAAGCTGGAGCTGATGCGGCGCTCTGTGGACGCACGCAAAAAGCCGGATATCTTTTACAGTTGTGTGGTGGATATAGAGGTGGAAAGGGAGCAGGCTGTTTTGAAAAACAGCCGCTGTAAGCAGGCGGAGCTGGTAAAGAGGGAGACTTATCATTTCACCAAACAGTGTGCGCGTGATCTGACAGAGCCGATCGTGATTGTGGGAATGGGGCCTGCCGGACTTTTTGCCGGGTATCTGTTAGCGCAGGCGGGCTATCGGCCTGTTCTGTTAGAGCGCGGTCAGGATGTGGATTCGCGCAAAGCCGCTGTCGAGGCATTCTGGAAAACCGGCGTTTTAAACCCGGATTCCAATGTACAGTTCGGGGAGGGCGGCGCTGGGACCTTCTCGGATGGAAAGCTGAATACCACGATCAAGGACCAGGACGGCCGTATCCGGAAGGTGCTCCAGATTTTTGTGAAAAACGGAGCACCGGAGGATATTCTGTATGAGGCGAAGCCTCATATCGGGACGGATGTGCTTTCCAGTGTTGTGAAAAATATGCGGGAGCGGATTTTAGGCTGGGGTGGTCAGGTGCGGTTTGAGAGCTGCGTGACGGATATTTTTATAGAAAATAACCGTGTCACCGGCGTGGAAATCAATGACTCAGAGCGCCTTTCCTGTTCGAAACTGATTCTTGCCGTCGGTCACAGCGCCAGAGACACCTTTTGTCTTTTATTACAGAAAAAAATTGCCATGGAGCCCAAGCCTTTTGCGGTGGGTTTTCGTGTGATACATCCGCAGGCGCTGATCAATGAGAATCAGTATGGCGTTGCGCAGCATGAGCTTCTGGGCGCCGCACCTTACAAGCTGACTGCCCGCACTGCCTGTGGACGCGGCGTCTACAGCTTCTGCATGTGTCCCGGCGGTTATGTGGTCAACGCTTCTTCTGAGCCGGGGCATACGGTTGTGAACGGTATGAGTTACCATGGCCGGACAGGAAAATATGCCAACAGTGCCGTTGTTGTGACAGTCAGCGAGCAGGATTATGACGGGGAGGATGCGCTGGCGGGGGTACGGTTTCAGAGAGAGCTGGAGAAGAGGGCGTATGAGCTGGGACAGGGCGCTGTGCCGGTGGAACGGTACGGGGATTTTTACCAGACTGAAGCTGAAAACAGAAGCATGAAGGAAGACATACAAAAACCGGAGCAGACAGACCGGACAAAGCCGTATCAGAATGCAGATCCTTGTTTCGAAGCAGATGCGGGATCATCCGCCGCATGTGTCAAAGGACGGACCGCAACTGCCGATCTTACGCAGATTCTGCCCGCGGAATTAAACGCTGCATTTACAGAAGGCATGGAGCATTTTGACAAAATTATTCCCGGGTTTGCTGATGACAGAACGCTTCTATGTGGTGTAGAGAGCAGAACCTCATCTCCTGTGCGTATTTTAAGAGACGACAGCCTGCAGTCCGTATCCGTCCTGGGACTCTATCCCTGCGGCGAGGGCGCGGGCTACGCCGGCGGTATTGTCAGCGCCGCGGCGGATGGTATGCGCGTGGCGAAGATGGCAGCCGCCAAAATACAGGAGCTGTAGCTGTTAAGGAAAAGCCGCATCGCTTCAAAATAAAAATTCTGACGGGTATTTTTTTCTTTCTCCGGCATATACATATATCAGTATCAGACCGGAGGATAAAACAGTAAAAATGGCTCAGGCATATAATATGTATCAGGATATGAAGGAGCGCACAAACGGGCAACTCTACATCGGCGTGGTAGGGCCGGTGCGCACGGGGAAGAGCACCTTCATCAAGCGCTTCGTGGATCTGTGTATTCTGCCGAATCTGACGGATCCCCACGAGGCGGCGCGGCTTAACGATGAGCTCCCGCAGTCAAGCGGCGGCAGAACCATCACGACCACGGAACCCAAGTTTATTCCCAAGGAGGCCGCCGACATTTTACTGGGCGGAGACGTCCCGGTGAAGGTGCGGCTTATCGACTGCGTGGGCTACATGGTCGAGGGCGCCGCGGGACATATGGAGGAGGGACAGGAGCGGATGGTACATACGCCCTGGTATGAAGAGGAGATCCCTTTTACAAAGGCGGCGCAGATCGGTACGACCAAGGTGATTGAGGACCATGCCACGGTGGGGCTTTTGATCACCACTGACGGCAGCTTTTCGGAGCTGCCGAGGGAGGCTTATGAACAGGCTGAGGAAAAGACTGTCAGCGTCCTGTCCAGGGAGGGAAAGCCGTACCTGATTTTGTTAAATTCGGCAAAGCCCTACAGTGAGGAGACCAAATTACTGGCCGCGCAGCTGGAGGAAAAATATAAGGCAAGGGTCCTGCCGGTCAACTGCGAGCAGTTAAAGGAAGAGGATATTCGCCGGATTCTGGAGACGCTTTTGTGGGAGTTCCCGCTGATGGCGGTGGAATTCGATATTCCGAAGTGGGTGGAAATGCTGCCCTTAAGTCATCCGGTGAAGGCCTCTCTTTTGCAGGCGGCGCTTGCGATTGTGGAAAATAAAAATACAATCCGCAGTATGCGGGAGACGTCTCTTCAAAGCGACTGTGAATATCTGGCAGGCATTTCTTTAAAGGCAGTCAGTCTCGCGGAGGGAAAGGTCGGGATTGCGTTTGCGGTAAAGGAAGTGTATTATTATGACATGCTCAGCGAATATGTGGGCGAACCGGTCCGCAATGAGTATCAGCTGATGGAAATGCTGCAGGATCTTTCCGGTATGCGCAGAGAGTACGGCAAGGTGCTTAAGGCGATGGAGCAGGTGCGCCACACGGGCTATGGCGTGGTGATGCCTTCACAGGAGGAGATAACTTTAGACGACCCCGAACTCATCAAACACGGCAGCAAATTCGGCGTCAAAATCAAAGCCAAAAGCCCCAGCATCCACTTGATCCGGGCCGGCATCGAGACCGAGATTGCGCCTATTGTGGGGACGAAGGAGCAGGCGGAGGATCTGATCACCTATATCAAAGCGGCTGATGTGAGGGGCGAGAGCGTCTGGGATACCAATATCTTCGGCAAGACTGTTGAGCAGCTGGTGCAGGAAGGCATTCAGACGAAGATCAGCCATATTGAGGAAGAGAGTCAGGTCAAATTACAGGAGTCCATGCAGAAAATCGTCAACGATATGAACGGCGGCATGGTGTGTATAATCATCTGATGACATTAAGAGGACACAAATGGGAGTACAGGCTTTTATTATCTTTATTATCGCCGCGTATTTCGCGGTCTGCGCTATGGTCTGGTTGAAGGGCCGCAGGGAAATCCGCACTTTTCAGGAAAATATCCGCCGAAATCACGGTGTCAGGCCGTTAAGAAAGCTGGATGAGACGCGCAAAAAATGGGTGACCGGCTTCTGGAGGCATTTTCAGGGGCCGGAGCTTTTAGATGAGACGACCTGGAATGATCTGCATATGGATCAGATTTTTGAGACGGTCAATCATACCTACTCGGCGGTGGGGGAGGAATGCCTGTATTATATCCTCCATCACGCAGACCAGAGTGAGGAGGAGCTTCTGCATTTCGAAGATCTGGTGCAATACTGGGAGAAGCATCCCGATGACAGGGTTCTTTTACAGACGAATCTCTGGCAGCTGGGCTACAGCGGCGGCTCGTCCGTGGCCGACTGCATTGAGAATCTGGATCTTCTGCGGAATTTTCAGGTGCGCCTGGATGTGTTTGTCAATCTGTTGTATATTCCTGCAATTGCCCTGACAGCTGTTTCGGGACAGGGCTTTCTTCTGCTGCTTAGCGTCATGATTGTGCAGATTTTACTGTATTTCCGTAAAAAAGCGGAAATTCAGCCCTTCCTTTCTTCCTTTGCATACTTTGCGAAGCTGATTGCGTTTGTGGACAGGCTTAAGGAACTGAAAACTCCGGAATCCGCTGTCACAGAGGAGATGGACAGGCTTTTTGCAGCGGCAAAAAAGCTAAAGCCCATGCTGCGAGGCTCCTCCATGATCAAGGATGGGTCTTTGGGCGGAGGAACGCCTGTTGACGGCATCATGGACTATGTGCGCATGTGTACCCATGCGGACATTATTCAGTTCCATCGAATGCTTCGGTACGCGTACGGAAACCAGGACGAGCTGTGGACTTTGGCGGAGGGCGTGGGCCGTCTGGATGCATCCGCGTCTGTCTGCGCGTACAGGCATACCAGACAGGACTGGTGCGTGCCCGCGGTCGGGGAAGTCTTTTCCATGACAAGCGGCAGATATCCTCTGATTAAGGAGCCGGTGGGCAACAGTATTACCGGGGAGAAATCCGTACTTTTAACAGGCTCCAATGCCTCCGGCAAATCGACTTTTCTGCGCACAGTGGCGGTAAACGCGGTCCTTGCGCAGACGATTCACACCTGCCTGTGCGATTCTTATACCGCGCCGCTTTACAGAATCTATTCGTCGTTGTCCTTAAAAGACGACGTCATAAACGGTGACAGCTACTATATGGTGGAAATTAAAACCATGAAACGGATCCTGGACAGTGTGCAAAAGTCCGGCAGGCCGGTTCTGTGTGCGCTGGATGAGGTGCTGCGCGGGACCAACACCCCGGAACGGGTTTCCGCTTCCAGTCAGATTCTGCGCTGGCTCTCTGAACAGAACTGCCTTTGCTTTGCTGCCACGCATGACCTGGAGCTGGTGGATATTCTGCGCACGGAGTTTGCACATTATTATTTTACGGAGAGCTTTACCGATGGAGATGTGCGTTTTACCTATCAGCTGAAGCCCGGCAGAAGTGAAAGCCGGAATGCGATTCGTCTGCTGAAGATTATGGGATACCCCCAAGAAATCACGGACGCCGCCGAAAAACTGTGCCTGAAATTGCTGGAGGATAAAAAGAGTGATAAAATAAGGACGTGAATCCCTTATGTTTTAACCTTGCGTATTTTCATGATTTTTGATATGATACAAGGGATCCGGGGACAGGAATTGAATGTCTACATTCATATTTTTGCCATGGAGATCGCAACAACATATCAATCATTTGAAGTTCACATGATTTCAGTGATACAGGAGGAAATTTATGGAAAATAAAAATGCGTATGCGCTGAGAGAAGATGAAAAGGCCGGTTCTGTGTACCTGCAGGAGGATGTGGTAGCCAGCATCGCCTGCCTGGCGGCGACCAGAGATATCGACGGGGTGCTTGGCATTTATGATGGCAGTCAGGAGGCCAGGAAGATAAAAGGCTCCGGGAAAGCGCCGAAGGGTGTTTCCATTGATATTCATCATGGCGTCGTGGACGTCGATCTGAATATTTCCATTCTTTACGGATATAACGTGCCCTCCATCTGCCAGAAGGTACAGTCGAAGGTGAAGAGCATGATTGAGAATATGACAGGGATGAAGGTCGGCAGTGTGAATCTGCGGATTGCCGGTCTGAGTATGAAATAGTAACGGCAGGCAATGCATTTATGAGCACTCTGTGATATGAGGGAGAGAAACAAATGACCAGATCAGGGTTACGCGAGGAGATATTCAAGCTTCTTTTCCGCGTCGAATTTAACGCTTTGGAGGACATGGAGGAGCAGAAGAGGCTGTTTCTGCTTTGTGATGAGGAGCTCCTGAGTGAAAGCGACGAGGCTTATATTTCAGAAAAATATGAAAATATCGCTGCCATGCTGCCTGAAATCGATGCGCAGCTGGCTTTAAAGACCGAAGGGTGGAACAAAAAGCGCCTGGGCAAGGTAGAGCTTACCATCCTGCGGCTGGCGGTGTATGAGATTTTAAAGGACGACACGGTTCCGGCGGGCGTGGCCATCAACGAGGCGGTGGAACTGGCCAAAAAATACGGACAGGAGAATGCGGGCAGCTTTGTCAACGGCGTGCTTGCCAAGTTTGTCCGGGAATAGGATTTGCCATGGCCAATGTGTATTCCGTTTCACAGGTCAATCATTATATCAAAAATATGTTCACGCAGGATTTCCTGCTGCAGGGACTGTCCGTACAGGGAGAGGTCGGCAGCTGCAAATATCATTCCTCCGGACATATTTATTTTACATTGAAGGAAAAAGGGGCGGCTTTAAGCTGTGTCATGTTTGCCGGGTACAGGAAGGGACTGGATTTTAAGCTGGTGCAGGGGATGCAGGTGATCGTATCAGGGAGCGTTGAGGTGTATGAGCGGGATGGTACGTATCAGCTCTATGCCAGGAGTATCCGTCAGGCCGGCAGCGGCAGGCTGTACGAACAGTATGAAGCCCTCAAAAAAGAACTGGAAGAGATGGGCATGTTTGATTCTTGTTACAAACAGCCCATTCCTCGTTTTATTAAAACGCTTGGTGTGGTGACGGCTCCCACGGGCGCGGCAGTGCGGGATATCATCCAGATTACACAGAGGCGTAATCCTTTTGTGCAGATTATTTTATATCCGGCGCAGGTCCAGGGGGACGGCGCCGCAGAGAGTATTGTCAACGGCATTCACGCTCTGGAACAAAAGGGAGTAGACGTCATGATCGTCGGCAGAGGCGGAGGCTCCATTGAGGATCTGTGGGCCTTCAATGAACGGATCGTGGCAGAGGCGGTTTTTCACTGCTCCATTCCTGTGATTTCGGCGGTGGGGCATGAGACGGATACAACCATTATTGATTTTGTATCGGATTTACGTGCACCGACGCCGTCCGCTGCGGCGGAGCTGGCGGTGTATGACGCCAGGGCATATCTGGCGAGCCTGGAGAGCATTGAGGCGCAGCTGACGGGACGGATGCGGGACACCATCCATCGCTACAGGGCAGCCGCGGGATACAGGAATCAGGTGCTGAAGGCCCGTCATCCGGGTGCGAAGCTCAGAGAGCAGCGAACGCATCTGGATTACATGAGGGAACAGCTGAAGGCACGGATGGAGGAAGATCTCAGAGAGTATCGCAGACGTCTCGACGGACAGTCTGAGCTGTTACCGGATCTGATGGAGCATAAGCTGCTCCGTTACAGAAACCGTCTGGACATTCAGGTTGCGGCGCTTAAAGGGCTGTCTCCGTTAGACAAGCTAAGGCAGGGACTCAGTTATGTGACGGATGAAGAGGGACATGCTGTCCGTTATGCCGCAAAGGTGAAAACCGGGCAGACAATCAGCCTGCAGTTTCAGGACGGCAGAGTGAACGCCAGGGTGCTGGGAAAGGAACTTGAGAATGTCGGAGAAAGATTTGGACAAAACGGTTGAGATGACAGCTGAAAGCGCTGAGAACGGGACAGACGGGATGCAGTCTGCTGCACAAAAGGAGAGCAATCTGTCCGTGGAGGAGGCCTTTGAACGGCTGGACGAGCTGATACAGGAACTGGAAAGACCGGATCAGACACTGGAGGCTTCTTTCCAGTCTTATGCGGAGGGCATGAAGCTGATACAGTTCTGCAATGCTGCGCTGGATGAGGTGGAAAAAAAAGTGCTCGTGCTGAGCCGGGACGGAGAAGTGGATGAGTTTTAATGAGGAACTGATAAAGAAGTCACAGAATATAGAAGAGATAATCCGGCTTTATCTTCCCGAAGAGGCGGGCTTTCAAAAGGCTGTGCTTCAGGCCATGAATTACAGCATTCTGGCGGGAGGAAAGCGCCTGCGCCCCATGCTGATGCAGGAGGTCTTTATCCACTGCGGCGGGGAAAATGAGGAGATTTTAAAGCCGTTTATGGCGGCGCTGGAGATGATACACACCTATTCGCTGGTTCATGACGACCTGCCGGCCATGGACAATGATGAATACCGCAGGGGGAGAAAAACCACCCATGTTGTATACGGGGAGGATATGGCGATCCTTGCAGGCGACGGCCTCTTAAATTACGCATTTGAGACGGCGCTGCGGGCCTTTGATGTCGCTGACAAAAACGAGTATTGCCGCATTGTCAGAGCGCTTCAGATCCTGGCGCATAAGGCTGGTGTCTACGGCATGATTGGCGGCCAGGTCTGTGACGTGGAATCGGAGAATAAGCAGGAGGAAATCAGCAGCGAAAAGCTTCTGTTTATCCATGAGCATAAAACCGCCGCACTGATTGAGGCGGCGATGATGATCGGAGGGATCCTCGCCGGTGTCAGTGATGAGAGAATTTCAGCACTTGAGCAGGCAG
>JAJPXG010000086.1:0-1993 GCA_021205565.1 Lachnospiraceae bacterium
CTGTCATTCTGTTATTCTATTTCCGCGTTCGTCCGGTTGATGATTTCGCGTATTTTTTTCAATGTAATCACAACTCCGGCCAGCTCGCCCATACCGATTTCCTGCACGATGGCTTCATAGCATTTGGTAATCCGCTTTTTTTCATCGGCCATCAGTTCGATGGTTTTGCTGGTAAAGATCACATAGGTTTTTCCAAGAGCCGCATCCGTTTTCCAGAGTACGTAGCCCTTATCCTGCAGGCGTTCGATGGCTTTGGAGAGCTCCGTGACATTCAGGTGCATGGCGTCGGCCAGGTCAGAGAGATAAACCTGATCAGAGTCCGGTGCTTGATCCAGGCACATCTGGATGTAATACAGGAAAATATAGTCTCCCCGTTCAATGCCCTGAAACAGCCTGTCTATGTTGAAATCATTCAGGAAAAGGGCTTCCGCACCGGAGGGCTTTGTATCGTTTGACAGGACCGGCGCCGGCGCGTTATCGGCAGGCGGAAGCGGTTGTCTTATTGTTTCTTTTTCACTCATCTTTTAATCCTCCCTTTTGTCTCTTTCCGTGTAAGTCTTTTCCACGACCAGACTCTGGTAGGCTGGCCGGATGATTTTGTTGGCGCTGACAAGCTCCTCAATGCGGTGGGCGCTCCAGCCGGCGATGCGCGCCACGGCAAAGAGCGGCGTGTACAGCTCGCGCGGAATGCCCAGCATCTGGTAAACAAAGCCGCTGTAAAAGTCCACGTTCGGGCTGACGCCCTTGTAGATTTTGCGCTTTTCGGCGATCAGCTTCGGCGCCGTTTTTTCAATATTATTATAGAGGGTCATTTCCTCCTCCATGCCCTTCTCGGCGGCGAGGCTTTCCACAAAGCCCTTGAAAATGACCTCTCTGGGGTCGGACAGGGAATAGACCGCGTGGCCCATGCCGTAAATCAGACCCTTGTGGTCGAAGGCTTCTCCGTCCAGGATTTTGGCCAGGTAGGCATATATTTCCTCCTCATCGCTGTAGTCGTGCACATGGGCCTTGATATCGTCCATCATCTGCATGACCATGAGGTTGGCGCCGCCGTGGCGCGGACCCTTTAAAGAGCAGAGAGCCGCCGCGATCGCGGAGTAGGTGTCAGAACCGGAGGAGGTGACGACCCGCGTGGTGAAGGAGGAGTTATTGCCGCCGCCGTGCTCCGCGTGCAGCAAAAGCGCGACATCCAGCACTCTTGCCTCCAGCGGCGTATAGCTCATATCGGGCCGCAGAAGGCGCAGGAAATTCTCCGCGGTGGAGAGCTCCGGATCCGGTCGATGAATGTACATGCTGTCGTCATTGTCATAATGATTGTAGGCATGGTAGCCGTACACGGCCAGCATCGGGAAAATGCTGATCAGCTGGACGCACTGGCGCAGGACATTATCGATTTCCAGGCTGGCCGCGTTGCCGTCGTAGGAGGCCAGCGTCAGAACGCTTCGCGTCATGGAGTTCATAATATCATGGCTGGGCGCTTTCATGATCACGTCTCGGGTAAAATTTGACGGCATCGTCCGCTTTTCTCCGAGATTGAAGCAGAATTGATTAAGCTCCGTCTCAGAAGGCAGTTCACCGAAAATCAGTAAATAGGCGGCCTCCTCATAGGCGAATTTCTGATTTGCGCTGCCGCGGATCAGGTCTTTGACATCGTACCCGCGGTAGCGCAGCTCCCCGTCGCAGGGCGTTTTCACGCCGTCAACATTGGCGAAGGCCTTGATCTCTGAAATATTGGTCAGGCCCGCCAGGACGCCCTTGCCGTTTAAATCGCGCAGGCCCGCCTTGACGTCAAGCTCCTGGTAGAGACTGCGGCTGATGGAATCATTTTCGATACATAGATTCTGTTTTTTAGTATAGTAACTGTCGTTTGCGTTAAAATCGCTCATAGAATACCCCGGCTTTCTGAAAAAGGCAAAAATAAAAGCCACTTTCTGATGTTGCCAAAGCGGCCGATTATGAAATGAAAGAACGTAACAACTACTTTAATTCTATT
>JAJPXG010000086.1:2003-3864 GCA_021205565.1 Lachnospiraceae bacterium
CTATTCCACGAAAAGGAAAAGTCAAGACGAGTCCGAAAATTTAATGGGATGTTACGGAATTATTAGAAAGTTTATGGAAATATAAGAAAGCAGCCGTCGTCAAAATCCGGAATAAAGCTTTCTTTAGCAGTTTTGCCCTCCTGAATGTAGGCGTTCTCAATGCCGAGGCTTAAGGCGTAATTCACCAGGGAGTTGTACTCATAGGTGGTGACGCGGCGGTTCAGCTCTGGATAATCAGTCAACTGTGCGGGTTGGGGTGTGTATTGGTTCATAATGGAAATGATGATGTCATCGCCGTAAGTTGTGTAAAGATATTCCAGAACTGCTTTCCCGTCCTTTAAACAGCCGGGCAGCAGAAGATAACGGACCAGGACGCCGCGGGTGAGGAGCGGGTCGGTGACACTTGTGTCACTTCCCGGGCGGCTTTCAGCAGCGGCTGATTGATCAGTCGATCTGGCGGTCGTTGCATTGTCGGGGGTGCCTGGGGCAGAGGCGACTTTTGCAAAAACCGGCCGTCCCACCTGGCTAAACATCTCAGCTAACGCGGCCTTCGCCACCTGCGGATAATCAGAGGCGTGAGAATAGCGGGAGGCAAGTTCGGGGGAAAGGTATTTAAAATCCGGCATATAGATATCCACAAGTCCGTCCAGGAGTCGAAGCGTTTCGGGCAGGTCATAGCCGCTGCTGTTGTAGACGATGGGAAGAGTAAGGCCGTCCGCTTTGGCTGCCAGAAGCGCCTCGCGGATCTGCGGGACATAGTGACTCGGCGTAACGAGATTGATATTGTGTGCGCCGGCTGCCTGCAGGCGCAGGAATACCTGGGACAGCTCGGCTGCAGAGAGTTTTCTGCCCTTTATGGCAGTTGTGCGGATAAGCTTGTCTGTATGAGCGGATGGAGTGACTTCAGAATGATCACAGGCGTCAGCAGAAGGGTTTGAGGCGTTATTTTCTGCAACAGAGGGCGAAGCGCCCAGTGCGATAGAATGATTCTGGCAATAGACGCACTTCAGATTGCACCCCGTGAAAAAGACCGTGCCGGAACCGTTTGTCCCGGACAGGCACGGCTCCTCCCACTTGTGCAGGGAGGCTCGCGCGGCGTAAATCTCCGCGGGCACACCGCAGAAGCCGGCATTTCCGACAGATCTGTCAGCTTTGCAGTTTCTGGGACAGAGGGTACACAGGGCAGACATGGAGCTCCTTTTTAAAATGGCACAGGCCGGACAGCGGACTGTAAGTGGTATGCTGCGAATGCATCCGGCCCGGGTGCGCGGTTCTTTCAGATAAATAAAAGCGCATCGACTGGGGGAGAAACTCCTGCACGTTACCACCCGCACAGCTCCGCCAGGCACCCTTACGTCACAAGGAAATTCTGCTTAGTGCTGCTTCGTTCCCGACCTGACACGGTTCGCAGGTTCGCTTTGCGTAAGACCCAAACTTCATCACTGCACGAAATGGCCGGCTGCAGGAGCCTCCGCCTCAATCGATGCGCGCATTTATCTTATACAATTTTTTTCACTTTGTCAATATCCGTTTGCAGACGTGGCAGAGTTAAATTGTTCATACACCCGCCTGAAAATCTGACACAATCTGTGAAATGTGGACATTTCAACCGACAAATAATTGCATTATAATCAGAAACGTTGAAATGGAACATGAGCGCCGCTCCAGGGGCGGCCTTATGTGAGTAAGAAAGGAATCTGTCAAATATGAACAAGGACCTGACGGTCGGAAAACCGGAAACGGTGCTGTGGAAGTTCTGTCTTCCCCTGTTTGGGAGCATTATTTTCCAGCAGTTATATAATATCGCGGACAGCTTTGTCGCGGGGAAATTTGTGGGGGAGGATGCCTTAGCGGCGGTGGG
>JAJPXG010000086.1:3874-14037 GCA_021205565.1 Lachnospiraceae bacterium
ACGCTGATTTTCATTGCCTTTGCGTTTGGCTGCAATATGGGCTGCTCGGTGCCGGTGGCGCAGCTGTTCGGCGCCAGAAAATACCGCGATTTAAAGACCGCGGTCTATACCACGTTGATCGCCAGCGGGGTTTTATGCGCGCTGCTGATGGTGCTGGGGCTGGGCTTTTGCGGGAGTCTGTTAAGCCTGATCAACACGCCGGACAATGTGATGGCGGATTCCATGCTCTATCTGCGGATATATTGTCTGGGTCTGCCTTTTGTCTTTTATTATAATGTGGCCACCGGCATTTTTTCCGCATTGGGTGATTCGAAGACGCCGTTTGTTTTCCTGGCGGCCTCCTCAACCAGCAACATCGCCATGGATATTTTATTCGTGACAGCGCTGCAGATGGGTGTCGCGGGCGTGGCCTGGGCGACCTTTCTCTGCCAGGGAGTCAGCTGTGTGCTGGCGCTTTTATTTGTGTTCAGACGGCTTAAGACGATTTCGGTGGAGGGGTCTGTTCCGGTATTTTCCTGGAATCTGCTCCGTAAAATCGCGGTGGTCGCGGTCCCCAGTATCCTGCAGCAGAGCTTTATTTCAGTCGGAAATATTGTCATCCAGAGCATTATCAATTCCTTCGGCTCCAGTGTGATGGCGGGGTACTCGGCGGCGATCAAACTCAACAATCTGGTGGTCACTTCCCTCACAACGCTTGGAAACGGCGTGTCGAACTATACGGCGCAGAACATAGGCGCGGCGAAGCTTCCCCGGATCCGCGAAGGCTTCCGCGCGGGCTTAAAGCTCGTCTGGCTGTTATGCCTTCCGCTCTTTTTACTCTATTTCTTCGCGGGCAAGTGGCTTCTGCTGCTCTTTTTGCAGGATCAGTCCGGCACCGCCATGGAGGTGGGCGTGGAGATTCTGCATATCCTTTCGCCGTTTTATTTTGTCGTCGCTTCGAAGCTGGTGGCGGACGGAATTCTGCGCGGCTCAGGCATGATGGGAAAATTTATGATTGCCACCTTCACGGACCTCATCCTGCGCGTGGTGCTGGCGTATATTCTGTCATCCACCACACTGGGGACGACGGGGATCTGGCTGGCGTGGCCGGTGGGCTGGACGGTGGCGACAGGGTTGTCGATTCTGTTCTATCGTACAGGCGCGTGGTTTACTTCAGAAAATACACAGCAGAAGGCGTAATAAAAGAAATGGAAACGGCGCGGGTTTTACCGATGGTTTGTGAAAAACCATGGACGAAGTCCGCGCCGTTTACTGCTGTCAGGAAAAGCTTACTGCCATGCAGGAAAATGGTTCGCTGCTGAATAAACCGGATATCATTGCTGCTTTAATGAATCACAGCCGTATTGCTGTCATTTAAATACTGCGCTTCTTTGTCATCCTGGGCAGCATCCTCGCCCCAGTCCACCAGTAAATCTGCGTATACTCCGCCCAGCGCCTTTAATCCTCTGGCGATGCACCCGGCGAAGACCACCGCGCCGGCGTACTGCAAGTGACTGTTGTCCGCCTTACCGTCGGGAAAGAAGGGATAAATCCCCGCTGGCACATGCGCAAACCATCTTTTGGTCCCTTCCGGACCGGCCTTCTCCATTTCCCGGCGGCTCATGGCATTTAAGTCAATCAACGGCACGTTTTCCCGTTCGGCCACCTGCTTCATGCCCGCCACATAGTCGCCGTGCTCGCCCTTTGTCAGCTTGCCGTTCTCCTGAAAAAAGCGGCGCTCCAGCGGCGTGATCAGCACCGGATACGCGCCCTTATTGCGGGCCACGTCGATGTAAATCTTCAGATTGTCCTGAAAGGTGGAGTATGGCTCCGTGTAGCGTGACGGGTCCTTGATTTTTTCGTCGTTGTGTCCGAACTGAATGAAAAAGAAGTCTCCCTCCTTAATCACCGCGTCGATCAGGGCCAGCCGCCCCTCGTCCATAAAGCTTTTGCTGCTGCGGCCGTTGCGAGCCCGGTTGACAATCTCAACGTCCGGTTTGCAGAACAGGTGCATGGCCTGTCCGATGCCCGCGTAGGGGTAGGTGGTAATGTCGTTGTACTGCACGGTGGAATCGCCGGCCCAGTAAATTTTAGTCATGTTGAAATGTCCTCCCTGTATTTTTATAGCTGTGATGCGGCATCCTGTTTCTTCCTGCGCCGCAGCTCAATGAAAAACTGCGTCAGCATTTCACTGCACTGGGGCTGCAAAACGCCGTAAGTGACCTCCGCCTGATGATTGAACCTCGGCTCCTGCAGCAGATTATAGACAGAGCCTGCGCAGCCGGCCTTTGTGTTCATGGCGCCGATGACGACCCTGGGGATACGAGCCTGGACGATGGCACCCGCGCACATCTGGCATGGCTCCAGCGTCACATATAAGGTGCATTCCTCCAGCCTCCAGTCACCAATGACGCGGGCAGCCTTTCTGATGGCGGAAATTTCCGCGTGCGCCAGGACACTTTTGTCCGTATTGCGGCGGTTGTAGCCCCTGGCAATAATCTGATCCCCCAGTGTGATGACGCAGCCAATCGGGACCTCATCAAGCGCGGCGCCCTTTTTCGCCTGGCGGATGGCTTCTTTCATGAAACGTTCGTCTGTGGTCATGGAGTATTCCCCTGTTTTAGCTTTCTTTCATACGATTTTGCCGCTTTCATCATCCGATACGGTTTGGGGAAATTGTACCAAAAGCGGCTATAAAAAGCAAATGATTTACATTTTTTGGATATTGATGTATAATAGGTTTCTATTTACAACCGCAAAAAAATGCGGTACAATATGTAGAACTTAATTCCCTGAAGGAGAAAACCGTAGAAATATGGAATTCAGAAATCTGAAAGAACTGGAAGACAGCAGCGTTTCCTTTGCAGTGACGGAGGAGGGAACCTTATGGCAGGAGGCGCTTGCAGACGCTTCAGCCGCGATGCAGAAGAAAAAACCGCTTGAGGGATTTAAAACGGGGGAGGCTTCGCTGGATACTGCGTACCGGGAATACGGAAAGCCCCTGATAGAGAGGGCCGTATCCGCAGTCGTGACAGATGCTGTGGGCCGTATCTGCAGGGAGCATGAGTATTATCCTGTATCCAATCCTGACATTGATATTCTGCGGGGAGATCTGACCGCCATGAGCGCGAAGGTAATCTTCTTTATTTATCCGCAGGTGCCGGATTTTGATTATAAAGATTTTACAGTAGAAAAGCCTGTCAAAACCGTTACGGAGGCAGACATAGACGAGGGAATTTCCCGGTACATGAAGAGCCATCTCTGGGTACATGAGGTGGACCGCGAAGCGCAGATGGGAGACATCGTGGAGGTGAGCTTTCAGGGAACCTGTGAAGGGCAGCCTTTTGAGTTCGACCATTCTGAGAAAAGCCGTTTTCAGGTGGGCGGCGGTCTCCTTTTTGCCGGCCTGGATGAGGCTGTTCTGGGGCATGTCGCCGGCGACGACCTGGATTTAAGCCTGACGATGCCGGAGAATTTTCACAGGAAGTCCATCGCCGGCAAGACGCTTGATCTGCACGTCCATATACGCAGTGTTAATGTGCGGGATCTGTTGGAGTGCACAGACGAGTTTGTCAAAGAAAAGGTCAGCGGCGCTGATACAGTCGCCGAGTTCCGGGAAAAACAGCGCGCGAGGATTCAGAAGCTGAATGACCAGAAAACCGCGCGCACCTTTGAACTGAATTTTCAGGAAAAAGTGGCTTCCTTTGTAACCTGCCCGATTCCACCGGCCATGATCGATATGGTAGTGAACAAATATGTCGGGGCTCTGCGGCAGGAGAGCTTTCAGCGGGGAACGTCGATGGCGAAGCTTTTGCAGGACGAGGGCAAGACCATGGATGATTTTAAAAGGGAAGTCTATCCGGTGGCGGTCAGGGAAGTGAAGGTTTCCCTCGCGCTTGATTATATCGCGCGCAGGGAGCAGTTTGAAGTTACCAGAGAAGCCGTTGAAGAACGGGTGAATACATATATGAAGCGGGCAAAGGCGCCTTCCTACGAGTCAGCCTTAAAGAGGCTGGGCGGAGAGGAAGGTGTGCGGGAGAAAATCATGAACGACATGGCCATCAAGGTTCTGCGGGACAACTGCAGGGTGGTTGAGGTTGAAGTCGCCTAGATTTTCAGCTGAGACCTTTGCCGCGGCGGATTGGAGTATCGCAGGCAGTAAATGTCTCTGGACAACAGGATATACCCGGTATGAGACCGGGAGAAAGGAGGAAGTTCTGGAGGATGAAGATAGGGGGATTGGAGCTTATCGTCGTCCTGGTCATCTTGATACTGGTCGTTGGCCCTGAGCGCACGATTATATATGCGCGAAAGGCGGGAAAGTGGCTTCGCGTCCTGAGAGTGTATCTGGGCTCCATGACGGAAGAACTCCGTGAAACAGTGGTAGAACCATTGCAGGAACTGCAGGAACCGTTAAGGGAAATCACCCAGCCGTTTAATGAGCTTTCAAAAGAAGTCACAGGCACTGTGAATGAGATCTCAAAACCTTTTGAAGACACTGTCAATGACGTAAAAAGGTCGACGAATGAGCTCAAGACAAGCACGGAGAAGGCTTTGAGCATCAGCAAAAAGCCGGGCGGGGCTGCCCGGACAGCTTCCAAGGCAGCAGAGGAAGAGTCCGTTGCACAAGAAGCCATTACAGAGGAATCTCAGACAGAAGAAATTTCTATGGAAGAGATTTCTGTAGCAGAAGCGAATGCTCAAGAGCCCCAGGAGGAACTGGAAATGGCGCAGATCATAGAAGAGGATCCGACGCCGGAAAACAACACATCGCCAGCCATAGCTGACATAGAAGAAGCAGGCAGCGAGACAGAGGAATGACCTGAAGCCGTGAATGCTTAAGGCAGCGCTTACAGGAATTCAAAAATCAGAAAAGAGGAAAAAGAATATGTTTATTGCAGCACTTGGTAGAATTGGAGTAACAGAGCTCCTCGTTATTTTATTGATCGTTTTAGTTATCTTTGGACCAAAACAGCTCCCGAAGCTGAGCCAGACACTGGGTCAGACCTTAAAGAGCTTTAAGCAGGGCATGGCGGATGACGAGCCGGTACAGGCCGGTACGCAGACGGCGGCAGCAGCACCTGAGCAGGCGAGCGCGCAGGCGACAGCCACCGCACAGGCAGCTCCGGCCCCGGCTGCAGCGGAAACCGTACAGCCGCAGGATAAAGGCGTAGAATAATTCCGGGGCCGATCGAGATGACGGAACAGAATTATTCAACAAAGCCTGCAAAAAAGAAGAAAAAACAAAAAAGCGATAAAAACATGACATTGACGGGGCATCTTGCGGATCTGAGGAATTGTCTGGTAATCATAGCCCTCACGTTCATCATCGCCGCCATTGTCTGTTATTATTTCGCACCGGACTTTATCACCTATGCCATGGGCAGGGCGGAGGGTTATTCCTTCATCCAGACCGGCGTTGCCGAGCTGATGGCGCAGTACATTAAGGTTGCGCTGATTGCCGGCCTGGTGATTTCCTCCCCGATCATTATCTGGCAGGTGGAGAAGTTCGTAGGTCCCGGCCTGAAAAAGTCCGAGGAACAGAAATTCCTCGCGGTTTTAATCGGCGGTCTGATTATGTTTATCATTGGCGCGCTTTTTGCCAACTTCATCGTGATCCCGTTCACGCTGCAGTTCTTCTTAAGCCTGAACACCATCGGGATCGGCGGTTACTACAGCATCAAGGAATACATCAGCTACATTGTGACGATGCTTTTTTCCTTTGGTCTGGTCTTTGAGATCCCGATCGTTGTGGCGGTACTCTCCTCTCTGGGAATGATGAAGCCACAGTGGATGAAGGCAGCGAGAAGGTTTGTAATTGTTGCGTGTGTGTTCCTTGGCGCACTGATTACGCCGCCTGACATCACCTCGCAGATACTGGTGGCCATCCCGATGTATATTCTCTACGAAATCAGTATCGTGATCTGTACCTTGATTTATAACCAGCGTATCAGGAAGATGATTGCGCAGGGTATCGATCCGGAGGATGAGGAAGCGGCCCGCAAGGCGGAAAAGTCGAACAGCCGCTGGGCGCTTGCGAAAGCGATGGTAGAGAAAAAGGATCAGGAAAAGAAAAAGACCGGTAATTAACTGAAAACAATTTACAAAACAGACGAAGTGCCTGCCGATGCCCCGTGTGCGGGCGGCAGGCACTTTACATTATATGGAGAATTAGAGTATATGGAAACTCTGAAGGATTATCTGGAGGGGGCGTACCGGATCAGGAAGATCCCGACCTACATCCCGGACAGATGTTCGGAGCGCAAAAGCACCGGGCATGTCTGTCAGGTCTGCGCCGATATCTGCCCGCAGAATATTTACCCTGTCGGAAAGCGTAAACGCCCTATCTGGGATCAGTGCTTAAAGTGCGGAATCTGTGCTGCCTCCTGCCCTTCCCGGTGTATTACGGTTCCCTCAAGGAAGATGGAGAGCTATCTGATGGCGGCCGCGCGAAAAGGCAGACTGACCATCGCCTGTGAAAATGAGGGAAGCTCAGCGAAGCTCAGCGAGACCTGTATTGCGGCCGTTTCCTGGGAGCAGCTGGCTTATGCGGCGATGCGTGAGGGTGTGGTAATTTCCCTGCGTGCCTGCGGGGAGTGCAGCTACGAGACCTGCAAAGAGGTCATAGAACAAAATCTGAAGGAGCTGCGTTTTTTCCTGGGGGATACATTATATCAGGAGAGAGTAACCGTTTTAAGAGCGGGGGAAGAGTATGAAGCGCCGGCGGAGGAGGGAGCGATGAGCCGCAGGGAGCTCTTCGGCTTTTTCAGTAATCTTTCCGTCGACACGGCGTTTACCATGATGCCGAAAATCGAAAATGCCCGTGATAACGGACTTCTGTTCCGCGCCATGCTGCGTGACGCTGTCGCAGCGAAGGCCGCGGACTGCGAACCGGCAGACAGACCAAAATACGCGGTAAGGCTTCCGCACTTCACACAGAACTGCTATAACTGCGGGTACTGTGTATCTGCCTGCCCGAATGAGGCATTGAGGTTTGTGCAGGGGGAGAGCAGCTTCACGGTTGCGGTGGATGTCTGGAAGTGCACCGGCTGCGGCCTGTGCGAAAGCCGGTGCCGTTCAGACGGCATCAGCGGAATTGTACCCATGCGGGTGTCAACGCTGGGAAGGGTAGCCGTTGCGAAGCTTCCCAACCATCTATGCTCTGCCTGCGGGAAGTCGTTCCCGTACGAGGCAGACAGGGATACCTGCAAAACCTGTCGGGCGAAGCTGCGCAATGAGCAGCTGAAAAAGAGGCGGGAGGAGAGAAAGTTAAAGAGAGAGCTTGAGGCAGCTGCGGCGGCAGAGGCCGCGTTACAGGAGAAGTCTTTGGAGGCGGAGGAATCGGAGCTTAAGCCGCAGGTTATGGAAGCAGAGGAAACAGCGGCTGAACCGCAGGCTGCGGAACCGGAGAAACCGGCCGTAAAACCGCTGAATGTGGAGATGGAACAGTCCTATGAAGACGAAGAAAGAACGGATTTCGATTAACATTGGTTTTAAAGGGAAAGAAGTCATTGTAAAGCGAAAAAAAATGTGCTAGATTAAAAGAGAACCGGGAAACCGGACAAGAAGGTAGTGAAATAATATTTTCGGGAGGTATGGTTATGCTGAGAGTAGGTATGCTGACAAGCGGTGGCGACTGCCAGGCGCTGAATGCCGCGATGAGAGGCGTTGTGAAGACGCTTCTGAACATGAGCGATGAGCCGTTGGAGATTTATGGTTTCCTGGACGGCTATCAGGGGTTGATTTACAGCAGATTTAAGATGCTGACGGGCAAGGATTTTTCCGGTATTCTGACGGAGGGCGGTACGATGTTGGGCACCTCCCGGACTCCTTTCAAGGAGATTGAGAAGCCGGACGCCAACGGCTTAAATAAAGTGGAGGCCATGCTGCAGAATTATTATAAGCTCCAGCTGGACTGCCTGGTGATTTTAGGGGGCAACGGCACACACAAGACCGCGAACCTGTTGCGTGAGAAGGGATTGAATATCATTACTCTGCCCAAGACGATTGACAATGATCTGTGGGGCACGGACATGACCTTCGGCTTCCAGTCCGCGGTGGATATCGCCACCAACGCCATCGACTGCATCCATACCACGGCGGCGTCACATGGACGTGTATTTATTGTAGAAGTTATGGGCCACAAGGTTGGCTGGCTGACCTTGAATGCCGGTATGGCAGGCGGCGCGGACATTATCCTGTTGCCTGAGATTCCATATGATATCAACAAGGTCTGCAAAAAGATCGAGGAAAGAGACAAAAACGGCAGCCGTTTCACCATTATCGCGGTAGCGGAGGGCGCAATTTCCAAGGAAGACGCCAAGCTTTCCAAAAAGGAAATGAAGAAGAAGCTGGAGAATTATCCATATCCGTCCGTTTCCTATGAAGTGGCGGCCAAGATTCAGGAGAAGACCGGCCGCGAGGTGAGAGTGACCGTTCCGGGCCATGTGCAGCGCGGCGGCAGCCCCTGCCCCTATGACCGTGTGTTCGCAAGCCGTTTGGGCGCGGAGGCCGGCAAGCTGATTTTAGACCGGCAGTTCGGTTTCATGGTGGGCTACAAGGACAGAGAGATCGTCCGCGTATCCTTAGAGGATGTGGCCGGCAAGCTGAAATATCTGTCTCCGGACGCGACCATCATCCAGGAAGCGAAGATGCTGGGAATTTCCTTCGGCGACTGAATGTGATGGGTTCATACCTTTGATTGTCTTAATCATTATGCAACAGGACCGCCGGGTCGAAAGCCCGGCGGTTGTATTGAGAGGAAACAGATGGCATATACGGCGCTTTATCGAAAATTCCGTCCGGCTACCTTTGAGGAGGTGAAGGGCCAGGATCATATCGTGACGACGCTGCGCAATCAGGTGAAGGCTGACAGGATCGGCCATGCCTATCTGTTCACGGGCACGCGCGGCACTGGCAAGACCTCAGTGGCCAAGATTTTCGCGCGAGCGGTGAATTGTGAGGCGCCGGTGAACGGCAGTCCCTGCGGCGTGTGCGCGGCATGCCGGTCCATCGGGGCGGGCACCAGCATGAATGTGGTGGAGATCGACGCTGCTTCCAACAATGGCGTGGACAATATCCGTGAAATTATTGATGAGGTCTCCTACTCTCCGGCGGAGGGGAAATATAAGGTCTACATCATCGACGAGGTGCATATGCTCTCCACGGGCGCGTTCAACGCGCTTTTAAAGACGCTGGAGGAGCCACCTTCCTATGCGATTTTTATTCTGGCGACCACGGAAGTACACAAAATTCCGATCACGATTCTGTCCCGCTGTCAGCGCTATGATTTCCGCAGGATGTCGATTGATACGCTGGCCGGCCGGCTGCGGGAGGTCACACAAGCGGAGGGCGTCATGATCGAGGAAAGAGCGCTGCGCTATCTGGCGAAGTCCGCGGACGGGTCGATGCGTGACGGCTTAAGCCTTTTAGACCAGTGCATCGCCTTTCACATGGACGAGGAGCTGACCTTTGACAAGGTGCTGGATGTGCTTGGCGCGGTGGATACCGCCGTGTTTTCACAGATGGTGCGGACGATTTTGAAATCGGACGTGGCCGGGACCATTGCGCTGCTGGAGGAGATTATTTCGCAGGGGCGTGAGATTGGTCAGTTTGTGCTTGACCTGACCTGGTATCTGCGCAATCTTCTCCTTTTAAAGACTTCGCTGTCCGTGGATGACGCCGCGCAGGTAAAGGCCATGGAGGATATCCTGGAGGTCTCCGCCGACAATCTGACGCGGCTGAAGGAAGAAGCGGAAGTCATTGATGAAAATCGTCTGCTGCGCTGGATCAGGGTGCTGTCAGAACTGACAGGCCAGCTGCGCTATTCCGGCAATAAGCGGGTACTCACGGAGATTGCCCTGATCAAGCTGTGCAGACCCGAAATGGAGACGGACACGGCTGCGCTGACAGACCGGGTGCGCTCTGTGGAGGAAAAGATCGAGCAGGGCATTGTGGTGCGAAGCGGAGCGGAGGGCGATGGAACGGATTTTGGTCTGACAGGCACAGTCACGAAAGGCGACACGGGTGTCACTGCAGCACGTCCGCCGCTGCCGAAGGCCACGCCAGAGGAAGTGAAGGAGGTCATCCGGCAGTTTCCGGCTATTCGCCAGAGCACTGAGGGCCTGATGAAGACGAGTTTAAAGTCGGCACAGCTGTCTGTTTCGGAGGCAGGGGAGTTGGTG
>JAJPXG010000072.1:0-8031 GCA_021205565.1 Lachnospiraceae bacterium
TCAGATTTTTCATCAGACGCAGCTCCTTGATTTTTCCTCCGATGTCCATGCGTTCACCTGCTCATTAATCCTAAACTTTGAGTTTAGCAAAGCTAAACCAAAGTCAACAGGTTTCATTATACATATTTTTCTCTGCACGTCAATATATAAATTCAAAAAAGTTAAATTTTTTTCTTAGTTTTACTAAACTTTTCCGCCCTGTAAAGCCCTTTTCCTTTATTCCCCATAAAAAATGGAGCGTCCCGCTGAAAAGACGCTCCGCTTTCTATCTGTATTTTTTTACCTGTTTCTTACCCATGTGCATTCGCGCCGGGGATGTTTTTTACACTATCATATACCGGCATACACTCACAGATCTCAGAAATCGATCATACAGATCCGCCCATCGTCATACAGCACCGCGATCCTCTGTCCTTCGCACGCTACCTCAAGCGCAGTCCCAGGCTGTGCTTCCAGATAAGCGTCGACCGCCTCTCCCATTTCCGGATCATAGTGAGAGAAATGTGCCTTACCGTCTGTGCCGACCGCCACAAAATAGTTGTCTCCCATGCTGATTTTCTCAGTCGCCGGAAGAACCGGCGTATACTCCGACTCAGACTGCTCCGTCAGCACTGACCATATTTTCACTGTCCCCTCATCCGTCAGTCCGACGCAGAGATTTTCCGTGGGACGAGCCTGGATGCTGACGATCTGTTCAGCGGACACCTGCTTTAACGTGACAGACAGTGTAGAAAATGTCTCCTTAAACAGGTAATTGACCAGATAGACATCGCCTTCTTCTGTCAGCAGGTAATTTCCGGAAACCTCCGCTACCGTCAAATCCTCTGCGATCGGATACGCCGTTCCGGCGTTAAACAATTCCGTTGTCCCATCCTCATACAGGACAAGCACACCTTCATTAAAAATACTGGCGCCAAGCTGCACGATCGCTTTCCCGGCAGTCTGCTGCACCACCTGCTCCGCGTTATAATAGGTACCAGCTGTAGTCAGGGAATAGCTATCGTATTCTTCCTGCGTCAGCAGATCCGCATCGATGCTTCCATCCGAAGTAAGTCCGCAGAAACGCTCTCCGGGATACAGCGCCGAAAAACTTGCATCCAGAAGCGTACTCCAGGCGCCGTCTTCGTACCAGAAAACCGTTCCGTCCACCAACACATACGGATTCTGGTCATACAGAAGCAGATCGGACGGTGACTGTGAAAATGCCAGGCTTTCTGTTTCTGTCACGGAAAAGCTGCCTGTATTCGCCGTGCCTGTTTCGGTATTGCCATCTGCTTCTGGCACATCAGTTTCTATACTGCCGTCTGCTTCCACTGCATTTTCCGATGAAGCAACAGCATCTTCCCCACTCTCTTCTTTTCCGCGTGAAGTTATAAAAAGTGCCGCAACGACAGCCACCACCGCCAAACCGGCAAGCACAATCCCCACGGTTTTCTTTTTTGTTTTCATGTGCACTAAATTCATCGCCATCTCCCCTTTCACAGCCAGAACAGACTGTCTCATGAGCAAAAGCCGGTGAAAAATCACCGGTTTTTGCTCAAAAATCAGGATTTATTTCCCGCCAATACTCATGCCCTTCACAATAAAGGAAGGTCCACCGTAGCAGGAGACTCCCCGCATAGGCGGGCGCAGCTCCCAGTCGTCTCCTACCAGCGCGATATCCTTCAAAAGCTGATAGAAATTACCGGAAACCGTAAAGTTTTTTACCGGTCCTCCCTTTTTGCCGTCTTTGACCAAAAAACCCGCGGAGGCTAAGGAAAAATCACCGGTCACCGGACTGGCTCCGGCGTGCATACCGTTTAACTCGGTGATGTAAAGGCCGTCATTCAGATGGGCATACATCTCCTCCGTCGTACCACCGCCGCCTTTTGCCAGGTAGAAATTGTACGGCTGGATGCTGACCTGCGATGCATAGCCCGCCTTCACGCCGTTGCCGGTGGAAGGAATGCCCGCTTTGTGTGCGGTTGTCAGATTGTGCAGAAGCGTTACCAGCTTTCCGTCCTTGACCACGTCCTTATACCTGGTGGCCACGCCCTCACCGTCGAAGGGGATTTTGTTAAGGCTCTCCTCACAGAACGGATCATCTGTCAGTGTCACGCAGGGAGCTGCGACCATCTCGCCCTCTTTCCCCGCAAATCTCGACATACCCTTCTGCGCGGATTCCGCTGAAAAAATGCTTAAAAAGCAGCTCAGCAGCATGGACGTCACATGGTTGGAAAACATCACATCATAAGTTCCGGTCGGCACTGAAGAAGCGCCGATCTGGGAAACCGCATCCTCCACGCCTTTTTGTGCGATTGAAAGCGGATCCAGTTCCGGATAGTCTCCGGCTTTGGAATAAAAGCCGCTGAACATCTCCTCGCCGTCCTTCGCGATCGGATAGCTGCCGGCCGAGGTAAACGCGCTTGTGCGTGCAAGGTCCAGACCCTTGGAATTGCTCAGATAGGTTCTGCTTAACTTAAAACGCGTATTGGACTGTGTGCCGTCAATAATTCTTTCATCCGCCGCATAGGAAGCCTCCACGATTTTCAGAGCCAGGTCTTTCAACTCCGAGGCAGAAGGAACCGTCACGGTGGGCTCTTCCACTTTCGTATACTCATCTCCAGGCGCATGAATAAACGCTTCTCCCTCCGTTTCCAGAATGGCCGCGTTTTCCACGGCATCATCCACCAGACGCTGTGCTTCAGACGCATCGTAAAGCTCTGTGGAAGCGTAGCCGATCTTCCCCTGACTGACGCAGCGGAAGCATGCGCCCGTCACACTGCTGGAGGAGAAAGCAGAAATCTCATGATTTAACGTCTCTGCGCTGATGTTGTCACTTTCCTCCGCGTACAGCTCATATTCCGTCAGGCCCTTTGCAGCTGCGGCTGCCATGACCAGTTCTTTAAACTCCGTATATTTCATGCCATTCTCCTTATCTGCCGCCTACGGTGATCGACGCCACGCGAATCAACGGCTGTCCAACCTCGGTAGGAATACTGCCGCTGGAAGAACCGCACATACCCTGTGCTGTATCCAGATTATTGCCAATCATGTCGATATCCATAATAATCTCCGAGCCCTTGCCAATCAGGCTGGCGCCGCGGACAGGCTCGCAGATTTTGCCGTTGCGAATAATATAACCTTCCCTGACGGAGAAATTGAAGGCGCCCGTCACGGGATTGACGCTGCCGCCGCCCATGGCCTTCGCATACAGTCCATATTCAATGGAGGAAATAATATCCTCGTTACGGTCGGGACCGTTGGCAATAAACGTATTGGTCATGCGGGAAGTGGGATCAAAGAGGTAGCTCTGTCTGCGGCTGGAACCAGTGCTCTCCATCCCCATCCGACGGCCGTTCAGCTTATCTACCATGTAGGATTTCAGAATACCGTTCTCAATCAGGACCTTCCTCTGTGCCGGCGTACCCTCATCGTCGATGTTCATGGAACCCCAGGCGTTGGGAATGGTGCCGTCGTCTAAGGCCGTCAACTTGGGATTGGCGATCTGCTGGCCAAGTTTTCCACAGAACTGTGACTGTCCTGGCGCAATGCTGGAGGCCTCAAGGGAGTGTCCACACGCCTCGTGGAAAATCACACCTCCAAAACCGTTTTCAATGGCGACAGGCATCCTGCCGGCCTTGATGTATCCGGCACTCAGCATGACAAGCGCCTGTCTTGCCGCCTCTTCGCCGATGGATTTCGGGGAAATCATATCAAAGAGCTCTAAGCCCATCCTGCGTCCCGGGGAGCAGGAGCCGCTCTGCGTCTCTCCATTTTTGCTGGCAAACGCGTTGACCGTCATTCTGGTGCGGATCTGTCTGTCCTGTGCATACAGGCCGTCGCTGTTGGCAATCAGGATCTGATGATCCACCTCCAGCAGGTTTGCCCTTACCTGTGAGATATCCTGATGATAATTTTTCGCCGCGAAATATCCCTCTTTGAGCAAATCCACCTTCACGGAATTCGCCGTATCCTGCGGCACAATGCGGATCGGATGAATATCCCCGAAAAGCCGCTCCTGCAGCCGCACTGTCTTATTCGCCGGTACGCCGCCGAGCGCGTCCGCCATGCGTCCCGCGCAGGCGATGAGATCATCCTCATCCAAAGATGTACAGGACGCAGTCACGCAGCGCGTCCCCAGAAAAATCCGCATTCCGACGCCGCTGATCAGCTGATCCGTGATCGAATCAACTTTATTGTCAATCATGGCAATGTTATGTTCGTTCGTGTGCTCCACGTAGACTTCCGCGAAGTCCGCTCCCGTGGAAAGAGCCTTTTCAAGCACACGTGTAAGAAGAGTCTTACTGATCATGCAAAAACCCCTTTCTGTTGAAAAATGATGATACAAGTTTAATCATATGATGTGCTGTGGTACGAAATAACGGCGCCGGTCATGGGCCGGCGCCGCCTGAATCTTCTCAGGGAAACAATTCCTATTTCTGTACCAGATGAATCGCGTAGCCGGCGATCTCTTCCTTCATATAGATGGCCTTGATGCCGCCCTTGTCGTTTAACTTGACTGTGTCATAATCAAACTCAACACCCAGATTCTCCATATAGGCGATGGCGCGGTTCATGTAATTGGTGCCGATGGCGATGTGACCCTTGGCTCCTAAGTAAGGTGTCTTCATCACTTCAAAAGCAGTGCCGACAAACATGGAGCTGTTGCCGTTCTTGATATCAAAGCTGAAGGCATGTGCCAGTGTGTTCGCCGTAGCATTCGCTTCATCCGGGTTCTCGCAGTTGATACCGACATGCTTAATCTCAAAGCCCAGCATGGTCTGCACCGCCTCGCGGGTCAGCTGCTCGATCTCGTCAAACTTGCCCTCATCCACCAGCTTGGCCGGAACCATCCAGGAACCGCCGCAGGCGATGATCTTCGGGAAGCTTAAGTAATCGTTCAGGTTTTTAGCATTGATGCCGCCGGTGGGCATAAACTTCATATTGACATAAGGAGCTGCCATGGCTTTGATTTTGGCCAGTCCGCCGGACTGCTCCGCCGGGAAGAACTTCACGACGTCAAGACCTAACTCAATCGCCTGCTCAATATCGCTGGGGCTGGAGGTACCGGGAGTAATCGGCACACCCTTCTCCTGGCAGTATTTTACGGTCTTCGGATTTAAACCGGGGCTGACGATAAAGGTAGCGCCAGCTTCCACAGCCGCGTCCACCTGCTCCGCATTCAGCACGGTGCCGGCGCCAACCACCATTTCAGGGCAGGCTTCGGTCATAGCTTTGATTGCTTCCTTCGCAGCCGCGGTACGGAAGGTTACCTCCGCGCAGGGAAGACCACCGGCACAGAGCGCTTTTGCAAGCGGAACTGCGTCCTCCACTTTGTTGATGACCACAACCGGGACGATACCGATGTTATTTAATTTCTGTAAAACTTCGTTCATGGAAATACCCTCTCCTTAAATTTTATAATGCCCGCTGCTTTTAAGCCCAATGTCCGGCAAAAGCAGCAGGACTATGTTTTGGGATGGTTCTTACTTTCCGACAACAGCCTCTACGGCCGCCGCCATTTTCTCACATTTGCAGTTTGCGTAAAACAGTTCCTTGAAATGGTCGCCGCCAAGAGCACCCTTCACCAGCTCCGGATCAAGCTTCTGTAAAATATCCGCCATATCGGAGTATGTCACGGTCTTGACCTGATCCAGAATCTTTTTGTTGCGCTGCTCAGGGACCACTCTCTCCTTTGGATAGCCACCACCGCCGGGAGTACCGAACAGCTTCTCAAAGGTGGTCTCCAGATTGAGCTCCGCGCCCCAGCCAAAGCCCTGTGCAAAGGGCATGGCCGCGCAGTTGCCGTCATTTACCTGTGAGAACAGGTAAGCATCCAGCGGATTGGTGATGTGGCCGCAGAGCACCTTCGGGAAGGAGTTGCAGGCCAGCATAGCACCCTGTCCCGTGCCGCAGCCGGTCACGACAAAATCTGCCGCACCGGAATTTAAGAGCACACCGGCCAGGATACCGCACTGCACGTAGGTCAGCTGCTTCTCATCCTCCGCGGAATACATGCCGTAATTGTCCACGGTATGGCCCATGGGTTCGACGACCTTTTTTAACGTATCACAGATCAGAGCATTTTTGGCAGCCTGAGAATTTTCATTGATCAATGCGATCCGCATACTTTTCCTCCGTATTACGGCTGCTTGCCGATGTAAGCTAAGATACCGCCGTCCACATACAGGATGTGTCCGTTCACCGCGTTGGAAGCTTCACTTGCCAGGAACACTGCCGGTCCGGTCAGTTCCTCGGTCTGCAGCCAGCGTCCCGCAGGAGTTCTGCCTACGATAAACTGATCAAACGGATGTCTGGAACCGTCAGCCTGACGCTCGCGTAAAGGAGCGGTCTGCGGGGTCTCGATATAGCCGGGGCCGATGCCGTTGCACTGGATGTTGTACTGACCATACTCGGAGCAGATATTTCTGGTGAGCATCTTTAAGCCGCCCTTGGCTGCCGCGTAAGCGGAAACGGTCTCACGGCCAAGCTCGGACATCATGGAGCAGATGTTGATAATCTTGCCGCCACCCTTGGTGATCATGGACGGAATGCATGCCTTGGACATGATGAACGGTCCGGTCAGGTCTACGTCGATAACCTGGCGCCATGCATCTGCGCTCATCTCTGTCATCGGAATTCTCTTGATAATGCCGGCGTTATTAACCAGAATATCGATCACACCGTGCTCTTCCTCAATCTGGGCTACCATAGCCTTTACCTGCTCCTCATCGCAGACGTTGCAGACATAACCATAAGCGGTGATGCCTTTCTCTGCGTAGGAAGCCAGGCCCTTGTCCACCAGCTCCTGCTTGATGTCGCAGAATGTGATGGTAGCGCCCGCTTCAGCGAACGCGCTGGCGATTGCGAAACCGATGCCGTAGGAAGCGCCGGTTACCATTGCTACTTTACCTTCCAAACTAAAACTTACCATAATTTTCTCCTTCTTTCTTTTTTATAATCAGGCGGCTGCAAATGCGTCTGTTTTACCCGAGAATGCTCTGCAGACACCTTTTCATCAATTTCTGTCGCGCGGACAATTCAGAACGAACTTACTGTCATCTGCCAGGCAATTCTGACGCTTATCTCAGCTGCGTGGGCACCAGATTGTCCATATCGTCAAACGCCTGATTCTCGCCGCCCATGGCCCAAATAAAGGTATAATTGGATGTCGCGGACGCGCAGTGAATGCTCCAGGACGGACTGATGACCGCTTCCTCATTCTGCATCACAATATGTCTGGTCTCGGTGGGCTCACCCATGAAGTGCATGACCACATTATCCTCCGGCACTTCAAAATATGTATAAATCTCCATGCGGCGCTCGTGCGTGTGGCAGGGCATCGTGTTCCAGACGCTGCCGGGCTCTAAGCAGGTCATTCCCAGGGAAAGCTGGCAGGTCGGAAGAACATCCGGGTGAATGAACTGGGTGAGCGTACGCCTGTTGGAATTCTCCAGGGAGCCAAGTGTTCTCTTGGCCGCGTCATCAATGGAAATAAATGTGGTCTTGTAAGAGCAATGCGCCGGTGCGCTGACCATGTAGAATTTAGCCGGATGCTCCGGATCCGCGCTGGCAAAAGTCACCTTCTTCGTACCCTTGGTGATGTACAGGCAATCCTTATAGCCCAGGTCAAAGGTCTCATCATCAGCGACGATGGTGCCCTTTCCCTCTCCGATATTGAAAATACCGATCTCTCTCCTCTCCAGAAAATAATCAGTGCCAAAGTTGTGCCAGCAGTCAATGCCCTTATCAATTGGCACGACCTCAGTGGTAGGCATGCAGCCTACAGTTACCATACGATCCACGTGAGAGTAAACCGCCACAACCTCATTCGGCACATACAGGTTCTGAATCAGGAATTCATCCCGCAGCTCCTGGGTGGTGTAACGCTTTACGTCCTTCTGGTTCGCGGAATAGCGAATCTCCATTCCCATGTTTTATTACCCCTTCCTGTGTGAAATTTTTATCAATAATGCACACAAATCTACTTCGTGACTTTACCATGAATTGTCAGGAGTTTGATGGTTTGGTTCTACAAACTCTAGAAAA